>JAFGXK010000248.1 GCA_016936695.1 Bacteroidales bacterium
ATAATATTTATATAATATCTTTGTTATATATAAGTAAATTTAATATACAATGAACGTAATATCCAATCAGCTTTACAGTGGATCGCTTAAGACGATAGTACTGAAATTATTGAAGGAAGAAGGTCAGATGCATGGATATGCGATGACCCGCCGGGTTGAAGAGATTACAGGAGGTAAAATAAAATTAACCTATGGAGCTCTTTATCCTATCCTTCATAAGCTTGAACATGAGAAGGCAGTGGTTACTACTACGGGGATTCACAATAACCGTACGAGGGTATACTATTCGCTTACCCCCAGGGGTGAATCGGTGGCGATCATGAAAATCAGGGAGCTGAAGGAGTTCATTGAGTCGCTTCAGAAGATTGTTGAACCGCAGGCCGGACTTAATTATGCCTGAGCTTACCATATATGATATTGAAAGGATTGCAGGCGACGTAAGAAGCCAGGATATCATTTTCCCTCATCTTGCTGATGAACTTCTCGATCATATATGCTGTGATGTGGAGTATGAGATGGATAATGGGCTGACTTTCGTTGAGGCCTATGCAAGGGTGAGGCAAAAGATAGGCAAAAGGCGGTTGAAGGAGATTCAGGAGGAAACACTTTATGCTACAGACTCAAAATACAGAATCATGAAAACAACAATGAAGTTATCCGCAGTCGCGGGCACTATTTTGTTCGGCGTTGCCGCAATGTTCAAGATCCAGCACTGGCCGGGTGCCGGGATAATGCTGACTCTCGGTGCGCTGATCCTGACATTTCTGTTCATGCCATCAGCCCTCGTTGTTCTCAGGAAAGAAACAAGAAGCAGGAAAAGACTGATTCTGTTTATATCCGCTTTTCTGTCAGCAGGTCTTTTCATAACCGGGATACTTTTCAAGATCCAGCACTGGAACGGAGCTGGTCCGTTACTAATACTGGCGGGCATTGTCGTGGTGTTTCTGTTAATTCCATCACTCCTGTCGGCTGCTTTACAGAATCCTGAAAACGCTTCCCTCAGACCTGTTTTTATAACAGGTGCAATTGGGATGGCAGCCTTTTTTACCGGATTTCTTTTCAAGATCATGCACTGGCATGGTGCCGGTATCCTTCTTCTGTGTGGATTATCGGTTATCTCCATTATCGTGCTGCCATGGTATACATGGTTGAAATGGAAGGATGAAAAGCATGTCAGGCCTGAATTCATTTTTCTGATAGCCGGATTGCTCTCAGTAATAATGCCTGCAGCGCTGTTGAACCTTAATCTCCAGCGTTCGTTTGATGAGGGTTACTTCACAAACCTTGAAGAGCAACAGGCTCTTTATAAGTGCATATTCCAGATCAAGGGTGAGTTACTGGCTTCTTACAGGGACTCTTCGGCCTATGAACTCATGAGGGAACTCGATTCAAGGACAGGCGGTCTGCTGGATGTTATAGCATCTGTCGAGAAGAAAATGGTGGCCCAAGCAGAGGGAGAACCCGGTAATCCTGTTGCTTATCCCTCACAGGTGGTACAGGCTGAAGCCGGCCCTGAGATCAGATTCCGCCAGCTTTCCTTCCCTTTTCATACTTCTCCGGTCCATGAATTTCTTGTGGCCGGAACTGAATCACGGGATGCCCTTGATAAAGCGATTCAGGAATACCGGTACTGGCTTTCAGCAAAAATCCCGGCTGACATCTGGAACGAGGTCGACAGGATGCTTGATATTTCAATGTTTCTCTCGGTTCCGGCTGGCAGGAATAAACGAAGCTCCATGCTTTCGGGACTGCATTCGCTGGCTGTCATGAAGAACAGTATTCTTACTGTTGAACAATATGCATTGAAAAAACTTGCAGAAAATGGTAATCCATTATAAATCTTCCTTACATGAAACAAAAAATTTATATACTGGGACTGGCAACCGCAATAATTGTATTCCTTGGAACACTGTTCAAGGTCAATCACTGGCCGGGTGCTGCTATATTGCTTGTTAGTGGAATTTCAATACTGGTCTTTGTCTTTATGCCGCTGGCACTTGTCAGCAGCTATAAAGCTGAAGGCGATAAAGGTAAAAGGTTATTGTACATTGTAACCTGGCTTACATCCTTAGTGGTTTTTACGGCCATGCTAAGCAAGATCCAGCACTGGCCTGGTTCGGGCTTGCTGATGCTGGTTTCCATTCCTTTCCCTTTTGTAGTTTTCCTGCCTGTCTTTCTGATGTCCCGGCGGGGAAACACAAAGGACAATATTTACAATACAGTGAGTGTTTTGTTCCTCCTGATGATAATATCATGCTTCACCGGTCTTCTTGCCCTTAATGTTTCAAGGGACAAGATGGTCGATAGTTATACCGTTGTGCATAACTATTTCAGGTCGTCTGAAGCAGCTGAAAATCTTGAGATCAGCAGTCAGTCTCCTGCCGTTCAGCTGATTGATAAAATGATAATAATGACTCAGAAATACAGGGATTTGTATCCTGGTAATTCCGGTTATTCCCCCGACATGTGGAAAGGCGAACCGGGACCTTATCAGGGTTCCTGGTTATCTCAGAATAACATCATAAGGTTCGGGAAGGAAAAGGAGGACATTCATTCCGATTTGTTGTCAGGATTGGGGGATCTGGTTTCAATGCTTGAAAAAACCCCGGGTTGTGAGTCCCTCGCCGCCGCCGCTCCTTCTGTCTTCAACCTGAGAAAGACCCCCGGCGGAAATTACAACTGGGATTCTGATCTGATCCTGGCTCCGACTCACCCCTGGCTGCTGGTATATCTTACCGGACTTGAGAATAACCTACGGATGATGAAGGTGTCAGTAAAATGAATTTCCCGGCATGCGATAGTTCATGCCGTGTTCTGATTTCGTCCTGAAAGTATCCCTTTCCGTCGGGTAAAATGCCCGGTACTTCTATTTGATTTTCAGAGGCTGTCCTCCCTGGGTACTTTTACGTCAAAAGTTTTATAACCATGAAAAATGGAATAATGATTTTTGGCGTATTCTTCCTCCTGACAACCGCACTTCAGGCCCAGCAGGACAGTGTCTGGACACTGGAAGAATGCATCACCCATGCCCTGGAGAAGAATATCCAGGTAAGAAAGAGTGAAATCTCGAATGAGAGATACCAGTATTATGCCGATCAATCAAGGGCCCAGCTGTTTCCTTCGGTAAATGCTTCGCTGTTACAGAATTACAACTGGAGCAAGGCGTCCGGCGGATCAGGGTACAATGGAATGAACGGTTCAAACGTGTCGATGAATTCATCGGTCACCGTTTTCAACGGATCGAGGCTGACGAACCAGATTAAGCAGGCTGAGCTTGATATTCAGGCAGGACAGTATTCGCTCGAGATCATTAAGGAATCTATCAGCCTCAGCATTATGAATGCCTATCTCCAGGTGCTCTATGCCGGTGAACAGGTGAGGAATACCGAAAGGCAGATTGAGTCGACCACGGGCCAGGTTGAGCTGGCTGCAGAAAGGCTGGCCATCAGGCTTATATCACAGGCCGACTATGCCCAGGTGAGATCGCAGCTTGCAAGTGAGAAGCTCAATCTGGCAAACGCCCGCAGCCAGCTTGCCATAGCCAGGGTGAACCTTGAACAGCTGATGGAACTTCCTGTCAGCGATGATTTCGAGATTGCTTTTCCTGATCCGGAAGAGATGGTTAACCAGAACCGGAAGCCTGATGTGGCTGAAGTATATATGACTGCCCTCGGAATAAAGCCCCAGGTAAAGAATGCAGAGATAAACAAGGAAATAGCAGCCCTGGATGAAAAGATAGCCAGAGCAGGATACTTTCCTGTTCTTTCGGCCAGCGCAGGAGCCGGCACCAGTTATTCGAGCATGATGACTGATCCTTATTTCGATCAGATCAACAACGGGATTACACCTTCGCTCGGTCTCTCTCTCTCCATCCCGATTTATCAGAGGAAGCAGGTCAGGACCAGTGTTGCCGTTGCTCAGCTGAGTTACCAGGATGCAGGGCTGAGTGAGTTGAACACTCGTAATGAACTTAGGAAAAGCATTGAACAGGCCTGCCTTGATGTAATTTCAGCTCAGGCCGATTATGAGGCAAGCGTCGAGAATTACCAGGCAACAAGCGAGTCGGCTGCTCTCTCCGATGAGAAGTTCAGACAGGGAATAATCAACTCGGTCGATTACCTTGTCTCCAAAACAAACCTTATCCTGGCCGAGAGTAACCTGCTGCAGTCAAAGTATAATATGATATTCAGCTATAAGGTTCTCGATTTCTATTCAGGAATCCCATTGTCATTATAAAATTAAAGTAATACTAAAACCAATGAAGAAGAAGGCATTAATAACGGCAGGCCTTGTTGCAGCAATCATACTTGTTTTGCTTTTCCTGAAACCTTTTCAGGCGAAAAAGGCCGGATACACTTTCGAAACAGTGAAGGTTGAGAAAGGCAACATAACCAATTCGGTTACAGCCACCGGAACTCTCGAAGCGATAACCACTGTTGTGGTAGGTACCCAGGTGTCGGGTATTATCGAACATGTATATGTCGATTTCAACGATAATGTAAAGCAGGGACAGGTTCTTGCCCGGCTCGACGAGACACCTCTCAGGGCCCAGGTTGAGCAAAGCCAGGCTTCAGTCGACCAGGCACAGGCTCAGATTAATTACCAGGAGGCAACCTATAACAGGATGAAGGCCCTTTACGAGAAAAACCTGATAGCACAGGCCGACTACGATCAGGCTCTCTACAACTACCAGAATTCAAAGGCGTCGCTCAGTAACGCAAAGTCGGCTTTCGACCGCGCGAAGGTCAACCTTGCTTACGCAACAATCTATTCACCTATCGACGGGGTTGTCCTTAACAGAGCTGTTGAAGAGGGGCAGACAGTTGCCGCAAGTTTCAATACCCCGGAGATGTTCACAATTGCCAACGACCTTACCCGCATGGAGGTTCAGGCAAGCGTCGACGAAGCCGACATAGGCCAGGTAAAACTCGGTCAGAGGGTTCAGTTCACCGTCGATTCCTATCCGGATGACAAGTTTGATGGCGAAGTGTCGCAGATTAGGCTCAAACCCGTGACTACCAATAACGTTGTGACCTACGTAGTTATATTCAGTGCTCCTAATCCTGAGAAGAAACTTATGCCAGGCATGACGGCAAGCGCCACAATTTTTATCCAGGAGAAACAGAATACTCTTGTTCTCTCGGGCAAAGCCCTGCGGTTTACCCCCGATTCCGACTACATGATGGAGATGATGAAGGAAGTTATGAAAGATGGTTTTACCGATGGCATGCCGGCGCCTCCGGCAGGAACGGAAGCCAATGCAATTCAGGGTGAATTTCAGGCGTCTGGTGCCTTCCCTGCTCTTCCTGAAGGTGTTAAAAATGTCTGGCTCAAGGATGAGAATAACAAACTGAAACCGGCAATGGTTACTATCGGAGTTGAGAATGGTTCGAATGTGGAGATACTGTCGGGACTTAATGAGGGCGACGAGGTGGTTGTGGCAATGTCCAACCCTGACAAGAAATCATCTGCTGGAACAAGAGGCGGTCCGGGTGGTCCGATGCCCTTTTAGCATGAAGCGACATGCATAACAATAAATTCAATATGTCATGGACAGCTCAATAATAGAGATCAGGCAGCTCCGGAAGGACTATCATGTAGGTGAGATGGTAGTACATGCACTGAGGGGAGTCGACCTTCAGATAAGGGCGGGGGAATTTGTGGCTATAATGGGAATGAGCGGATCGGGTAAATCGACCATGCTTAATATACTCGGATGCCTCGACCTGCCTACCGCAGGCGACTATTTCCTCGATGGTGTCAATGTGAACACGATGAACAGGGATGAACTGGCCCGGCTGAGGAACCGGAAACTGGGATTTGTTTTCCAGTCCTATAACCTTCTTCCCAGGACCACTGCCCTCGAGAATGTGGAACTGCCGCTGTTCTACAATCCAAAAATGAAATCAAGGGAACGCCTCGAAAGGGCAGTCAACGCACTTGAAGCGGTGGGGCTCAAGGAAAGGATGGGTCATATGCCCAACCAGCTCTCCGGAGGTCAGCAGCAAAGGGTTGCCATAGCCCGGTCGCTTGTCAACGACCCGGTGCTGATACTCGCCGATGAACCTACGGGAAACCTCGATACCAGAACCTCGGTCGAGATCATGGAATTGTTTCAGTCTCTGAATGAAAAGGGAAGAACCATAGTATTCGTGACTCACGAACCCGATATCGCAAGGTTTGCAACCAGGAATGTTCTTTTCAGGGACGGTAAAATCCAGCGGGAACAGATGGTGAACGACCGTCTCTTTGCTACTGAAGTGCTGCTTACACTCCCGGTGGAAAACATTGAAGAATTGGAAAACTGATAAAAGGATCAGAAAATGAATATCAAGAATCTGTTGAAAATAGCGGTCCGCGCACTTGTCAGGAACAAGCTCAGGGCTGTCCTCACCATGCTGGGGATCATTATCGGTGTGGCTTCGGTTATCGCAATGCTTGCAATAGGGGAAGGTTCCAAAAAGAATATCCAGGATCAGATGTCATCCATGGGAACCAACCTGATAATGATAATGCCCAACATGCAGGCAAGGGGAGGGGTAAGCCTTGGCGCATCAAGCTCCATGGCGCTGAAAATGAGCGATGTAGAAACCCTGCGCAATGAAGCCGTTTACCTTGCTGAAGTCTCGCCCCAGGTGACTGCCAGCGGACAGGTGATCTACGGTAACCAGAACACCCAGACCACCGTATACGGGGTGAGCGAGGAATACCTTGACATCAGGAAACTCGAGATCGGCACCGGAAGGTTATTCACCTCAAATGAGGTGAGAGGGATGTCAAAAGTTTGCATTCTTGGAACAACTGTCGTGGAAAACCTCTTCGGCGAAGGTGCCGATCCTGTCGGGATTTCGATAAGGATCAAGAACCTTCCCTTTCAGGTGATCGGTGTTCTTGAAGACAAGGGGGAAAGCGGAATGGGACAGGACCAGGATGACCTGATTCTTGCCCCCTGGACAACTGTTCAGCGCCGGCTTGCTGCGATCGACTACATTAATGGAATCTACGCATCTGCAGTAAGCGAGGAAAAAAGCACAGCTGCAGCCGACGAGGTTACGGAAATACTCCGCAGAACCCATAAACTGAAAGAGTCGGCAGAGGATGACTTCAGGGTGATGTCGCAGTCAGAACTCCTTGAGACGGTTTCATCAATAACCGACATACTGACCTACCTGCTTGGAGCAATAGCAGGGATCTCACTGCTTGTGGGCGGAATAGGCATAATGAATATTATGTTTGTCTCGGTTACTGAACGAACCAGAGAGATAGGACTGAGAATGTCGATCGGCGGAAGAAGCCGCGACATACTGAGGCAGTTTCTTGTTGAATCAATAATAATGAGTATATTAGGAGGAGCTCTCGGCGTGGTCTTCGGCTACCTGATCGCACAGGGAGCAGGCACACTGATGAACAGTCCGGTTGTTGTTACAACACAATCTGTAGTGCTTGCATTTGCAGTGTGCTTCGTGATAGGAGTGTTCTTTGGCTGGTATCCCGCCCGCAAGGCAGCCAGCCTCAATCCGATTGATGCATTAAGGTATGAATGACGTCAGGACGAAACCTGGATTCTTCAGGACAAAAGCAATTAAGGTGATACTTCACCTTATTGTCTGGGCGATCTTTATCGGATTGCCTCTTTACTTCATTTCCAGATATCCCGTGGCAAAGGATTTCCTGTGGGTCTACTATATCAACGCACTTATCTGGGGATCGATCTTTTACATAAACTACCTGTACCTGGTGCCTGTATATTTTTTCAGGGAGGGTAAATTAAGATATTATCTCTATGCTCTCCTTTTGCTTGTTGGTTTTTACGTGGTTTCAGACGTTTCAAACAGGATGGTCCTGAAGAACATACCTTCCATCAACCAGGAAGGCCGAAATGAGGTGGATGCTCCCCGGGGCGGCCCCGGCAATGAGCCGCCTCCGCCTCCTGGCAGACCATTCAGGGACCCTTTCAGAAGAGTTCATATTTTCAATTATTTCCCGACTGCGCTTTTTATCATGTTCCTTTCGCTGGGGCTGAAAGTTCTTGAAAGACAGTCGCAGATAGAAGAGTTGAAGAAAGAGATAGAAAAGGAAAAGCTTAATTCGGAACTGGCTTTCCTGAAAAATCAGATAAGCCCCCATTTCTTTTTCAATACTCTCAATAATATCTATTCCCTGATCGGAATCAACCAGGATGATTCGCAGGCGGCGGTACTGAAGCTGTCGAAGCTGATGAGATATCTGATCTATGATTCTGAAAAGGGAAATACGATGCTGAGCCATGAAATAGAATTCATGAACAACTACATCGATCTGATGAAACTCAGGATGAGCGACAGGGTTGACCTGAATGTACGCTTCCCCGAAGAATACAAAGACAGGATCATCCAGCCGCTGCTTTTCATCCCGTTCGTCGAGAATTCATTCAAGCACGGAATAAGCTACCGCGAAAAGTCATTCATTGAAATAAGTATGGAAGCGGAGGCGGATTCTATAGTATTCAAATGCTCCAACTCCCTGCACTCCGGCGGGGAGAAAGGGGCAGAATCCGATACCGGAGGCATTGGACTTGAGAACGTCAGGAAAAGACTGAACCTGCTCTTTCCCGGACATCATGAACTCAGGATCAACAAATCGGATAAGCGCTTTGATGTATTCCTCGAAATAAAAACAGCCTGATGATCAGGACAATTGCCGTTGATGATGAGCCTCTGGCGCTTCAGCTGGTGACCGGTTATATCAAAAAGACTCCGGGACTGGAGCTGGCAGGAAGCTTTGACAATCCTCAGGAAGCAATGGAGTTTGTGATGAATGAAAAAGTGGACCTCATATTCATCGATATCCAGATGCCCGACCTTACCGGTATTGAATTTACCAGAGCGCTTACCGGCGGACCCAGGGTCGTCTTTACAACAGCCTATGAAAAATACGCCCTCGAAGGATTCAAGCTCGATGTCGTGGATTATCTCCTGAAGCCTTTCAGCTATGAGGAATTCCTGAAGGCTGTCGGAAAGGCTGCCAGGCTTATCCGGATTGAACAGGGCGAACCGGAAAAGGTGGAATCAAACAGTGAGTTCCTGTTCCTGAAGTCGGATTACAAAATAAGACGGATCAACTTCAACGATATACTCTATATTGAAGGACTGAAGGACTACGTGAAGGTTTACACGGCAGGCGAATCAAAGCCGTTGCTCTCCCTTATAACAATGAAACTTCTCGAAGCCAAGCTTCCGGCGGCAAAGTTCATGAGGGTGCACAGGTCATTCATCGTGAACCTCGAAAGAATAGAGACCATTGAAAGGAGCAGGATAGTCTTCGGGAAAACCTATATCCCGGTTAGTGAACAATACAAGGAAAAATTTCAGGAATTTCTTGATAAGAATTTTTTATAATGGCTAAGAAGATATTTAAACACGGAGGGACACAGAGTAAAGACGGAGTTTCACGGAGTAAAGATGTAGTTTAACTTCATCAAGGGCTTTGTCTTCAGGTGTTTTTAACTCCGTGTTATTCCGTGGTTAAGCTCCGTGGTTTAATATGCATTACAATCCCGTTATCCGGCCTGAGATTAACCGGAAAGACAGTACTCCTGTCGACCCTCATACTGTCAATTCTGACGTGAGTCCTGGTTTCGACTGACGGATCATCGGAATAGATTTTTGCTGAATATGCCTTTTCCGGATCCAGGAAAGAAAAATTTATATCAAGCTTTGTAGCGTTAACTCCGTTTATTCCGCCGATGAACCATTCATCACCCTTTTTCCTTGCTATCACCCCATATTCCCCGATTTTTGCATGCAATACCAGGGTTTCATCCCAAACTGTCGGCACATTGTCGAAGAATTCGAGCTCTGGTTCGTTGCCAATGTAGTTGGTTTCACCCCACAGACCGTCATCCTTTTTAAGTGCCGGTGCGGCTTTGTCGTACCAGTACAGGAACTGCAGCGGACTGAAGATGCAAACTGCCTTTGCAAGCTGCGATGCATGTGATCCCATTTTATTCTCAACCCTTTCATTGTAGTAGCAGATTGTATTGTCACCCTGACCGGCAAGCATCCTGGTAAACATGGTGATAAGGGTATGACTGTTTGAAGGGCTCTCCTCATCGCCGCGGATACCTTCCATAGTAAGAAAGTTGGGATAAGTGCGCGAAAAGCCTGTCGGCCTGTATTCGTCATGGACGTCGACTACAAGCTTATACTCTGCAGCCTTCATTATCGATTCGTGAAGCCATGCGGTTGCATCCTGAGTTCCCACCCTTACAAATCCGAACTTGATCCCGGCGATTCCCCAGTCGCGGTAAAGCGGAAGCAGCTCGTCAATCTGACGTTCGAGAGCTCTCCGGTTAACATAAAGGAGTATGCCGATGTCTTTTGAACGGGCATAGTCCAGAACCTCCTTCATGTCGAGAGGACCTTTCGACCTTGCGGGATCGAGGTTTACGGCACGGGCATCCGATAGTTCATTGTTCTCGGGACCGTACCATCCTGCATCGAATTCGACATACTGCATGTTGTGTGAGGATGTGAAATCGATGGCTGCAATTGCCCCGGTTGTGGTCAGGGTCACTTCACGCAATACCTTGCCGGGTTTGATCCATGAAACATCGGGTATTGCGCAGGGATCATTCAGGTTAAGGATGAGATAATTATTCTCGAGCAGGTCGCCTGCATTTTTGCCGGTCATCACCACCCTCCAGGGTGTCTGGAACGGAAGAGCCTTTTTTACAGTGCCTTCAAGTTGTGTTATAACATTGTTATAACGTGTAGTATCCGGCTCAAATTTCATTCTGGCATAGTCAATCAGTTTTGCTTCTGCGAGCGCAATTGTGAGGACGGAGTCGATTTCAATTACCAGCGGCCGTTCGCAGCCGTTCTGGATTTTACTGAGCGGCACCCTTGAGTTAGGGGCCTGAGCCCTGTTTGCAGACCAGGCAGGGTGGTCGGCGGTGAAGCCGAATGATATCTGTTCCCCATTTATCAGTATTGAATCTATACCCTCCTGCTGCGGGAATTCAAGTGCGAAAGCAACACCTTCGTCATAAGCCCTGCAGATCAACGTTACTTCCAGGTCGTTATTTTCAAGCCGTATTCTGGCCTGGTTGTAATTGTCAGGGATCTCCTTCCTCTCGCCAAAATTATTTATCCACTGATCCCTCACCGACTCCTTTTTCACCTCCCTGATCCTGAAGTTTCCCCATAAGATACCTTCTGCATTGAGCTTAACCGGTGAAGGCAAAATAACCTGGCGGTTCCCGTTTTCTAGTGAGAAGGCGGGATACTTGATTCCGTCCTGTTCAAATCCGGCTGTGAAGGTTAGTTTGTTGGAACCATCAGGTGAAAGCACTGTTATTTTTTTCCCGCTAAGGCAGCCGGGATTAAGAACAACGAGTAGTGCAAGAATTGCGATTTTGAATTTCATGGTCCCTGAATATTAAATGTCACTTATGAAAATACGGTTCCCGGAAGAATATCAAAAGTAGCTCGTTTTTTCCAAAACAGAAAGGGCGTTGCATGCAACGCCCTTTTTAGTATATCCATGGATAATAGTTAGCTTAAAAACAGCTTGATATCGTCTTCAACAGTACCGATACCGGTAATTCCGAATTTTTCCACAATGACTTTTGCCACATTCGGGGAGAGGAATCCGGGAAGTGTCGGGCCGAGGTGGATATTCTTGACTCCAAGATAAAGGAGAGCAAGAAGCACTATCACGGCCTTCTGCTCGTACCAGGCGATATTATATGCGATAGGCAGTTCGTTGATATCATTCAGATTGAATACCTCTTTCAGTTTCAGAGCTATCACTGCAAGAGAATAAGAATCGTTGCACTGGCCTGCATCAAGGACTCTGGGTATGCCTCCTATATCACCGAGCTGAAGCTTATTGTAGCGGTATTTTGCACATCCTGCTGTCATGATAACAGTGTCTTTGGGAAGTGCCTGTGCAAATTCAGTATAATAGCTGCGTTGTTTGAACCTTCCGTCGCATCCGGCCATAACGAAGAATTTCCTGATGGCGCCTGATTTGACTGCTTCAACAACCTTATCGGCGAGGGCAACAACCTGATTATGGGCAAATCCACCGACTATCTCTCCTTTTTCAATTTCGACAGGTGGTTTGCAAAGCTTTGCATGCTCAATTATCTCAGAGAAATCCTTACGGCCGCCTGCAGGTCTTTCAGGGATATGCTTGAAACCGGTGAATCCCGATGACCCCGTGGTATAGACTTTGTCGAAGTAGGAAGCACCCGCTTTCGGGGGAACTATGCAATTGGTGGTAAAAAGTATGGGGCCGTTGAAAGTTTCGAATTCCTCTTTCTGCTGCCACCATGAGCCGCCGTAGTTACCAACGAAATGTTTGTATTTTTTGAATGCCGGATAGTAATTTGCAGGTAGCATCTCACTGTGGGTGTAAACATCGACTCCTGTGCCTTCGGTCTGCACCAGAAGATCTTCCATGTCTCTCAGGTCGTGTCCGCTGATAAGAATACCCGGGTTGTTCCTTACGCCGATGTTAACCTTTGTGATCTCAGGATTCCCGTAGGTTGTGGTATTGGCTTTGTCGAGCAGTGCCATGGCCGAGACTCCGAATTTGCCTGTTTCCATAACCAGTGCTACCAGCTGATCGGCATTCAGGCTGTCGTTTGTGGTTGCAACAAGTGCTTCCTGAATGAACTTGTGGATTGACTTATCCTCAAAACCCAGGTTATTGGCATGCTCGGTATAGGCAGCAATCCCCTTGAGGCCATATATTACCAGTTCTCTCAGCGACCTTATGTCTTCATTTTTGGTAGCAAGAACGCCGATCGATATGTTTTTGGCCTCAAATTCTTCCACAGTATGGCCGGTCCAGGTTGCCGATTCATGAACATCGGCAGGCACGCTGCCACCTGCTTTCAAATACTTTTCCTTCAGTTCATCCCTGAGCTTCAGGCCTTCCCTGACCTTTGCCACGAACCTGTCGAAATCGAAGTTCGCGTTGGTGATGGTCATGAACAGACTGTCGACAATGAACTTATCGGCTTCGTCGGTTTCAACGCCAAGTTTCCTCAGCCCGTTGGTGAAAAATGATATTCCCTTTGTTATGAAAATAAGAAGGTCCTGCATATTGGCAACATTGTCCTTCTTGCCGCAAACACCCACAAGGGTGCAGCCGGTCCCTTTGGCCGTCTCCTGACACTGATAACAAAACATACTCATGATATTACTGTTTTATGTAAATAATTAATAAATGACTTTTTCAACACTCAATAAGTCTGCATTTTGCAAGATCAAAATTTACACAAAAAAACTGAATCCGGCTCATTAAAAATGTAACATATGTTACAAAAAGTGTCTTTTTTAAAAAATAAGCACATGTCAGACCGTATTGAGTTAATAATCGTTCAACTTTAGTTTTCCGGCTTGTGTCCTTGTTCATTCTTTTTATTATATTTGGTATTGTGTTTCGCTAATCGTGCAAGTATAGAATTATGTTGGTAAGGACATTCGGCAGTGCCGTGGCAGGTATTGATGCGGTCACTGTAACCATTGAAGTCAATGTATCGAGGGGGATACGCTTTTTCCTGGTAGGTCTGCCCGATGTGGCGGTGAAGGAGAGTCAGCAGAGGATCGAGTCGTCGCTTCGGGCCCTGGGGTTCAGATGGCCGGGTAAGCAGGTGCTTATTAACATGGCACCGGCCGATATCAGAAAGGAGGGGTCATCATATGATCTTCCCCTGGCGGTGGGCATTCTGGCTGCAGATGAGAATATCTCCCCGGGTCGTATCGAATCGTATGTCATGATGGGAGAACTGTCGCTCGACGGAACCCTGCAGCCTGTAAAGGGAGTCCTTCCGATAGCTCTGAGGGCCAGGGAGGAGGGTTTCAAAGGAGTGATAGTGCCTGTAAAAAATGCCCGGGAGGCAGCTGTTGTCTCCGGACTTGATGTCTATGGCATGGAGAAGCTTGGCGACGTGATTGATTTTTTCAACAGCTCCCGGCAGTTTGAGCCGGTAAAGGTCGATATTGAGGGGTTGTTCAGGGGAGAAGCCAATAAATATGACGTCGATTTTTCTGACGTCCGAGGTCAGGAAAATGTTAAAAGAGCCCTCGAAGTTGCAGCCGCGGGGCACCATAATCTGCTGATGATCGGTCCACCCGGGGCAGGAAAGACCATGCTTGCGAAAAGGGTGTCCACCATAATGCCCCCTCTCACACTGGAGGAGGCTCTTGAAACCACTAAAATTCATTCGGTGGCAGGCAAAATCGACGACCATATGGCGCTGATGACCAAACGGCCTTTCAGGAGTCCCCACCATACTATTTCAGATGTAGCACTGGTCGGAGGGGGTACATTTCCCCAGCCAGGGGAAATTTCCCTCGGACATAACGGAGTGCTGTTTCTCGACGAACTGCCTGAGTTCAAGCGAACCGTGCTGGAGGTGATGAGACAACCCCTCGAAGACCGGATAATAACCATTTCCAGGGCAAAATCAACCTGCGATTACCCGGCAAGCTTCATGTTGATAGCCTCAATGAACCCCTGCCCCTGCGGATACCATAACCACCCTGAGAAAGAATGTATGTGCACCGCCGGAATGAGGCAGAAATATCTGAACCGGATCTCCGGACCGCTGCTCGACAGAATAGATATTCATATCGAAGTTGTTCCGGTGAAATACGACAAGCTTACGGATTCTGCTAAAACGGAGCGATCAGATTTAGTAAGGGAGAGAGTCGTTAAGGCAAGGGAGATACAGGCCAGGCGTTTTGCATCTGTAAAGGGGATTCACGCGAACGCCCAGATGACGTCATCGATGCAGAGAAGATACTGTCAACTCGATGAGGCCGGCGGAACACTGCTCCGCACAGCCATGGACCTAAGAGGCCTTTCAGCCAGGGCTTACGACAGGATTCTAAAGGTGGCACGGACTATTGCCGATCTCGGGGAGTCGGAGAACATAAGCGTCGAACATATCTCGGAAGCGATCAATTACAGGAACCTCGACCGCGAGGGATGGGCCGGATGAGCAGTTATTCGAGAAGAAGGGCTGCAGCCCCGATCAGACCGGCATCTGCTCCTGCCTCTGACCTTACAATGGCTATCGGGTCGTAGATCATATCCCGTGCAAGTTCATGGAACTTTTCCAGTATCCTGTTGAAATACAAGTCACCAAGATTCATAAGCCCGCCGCCAAGGATGATCAGCGGAGGATTGAACACCTGGAAAATATTATATATTCCTATTCCAATGTAATCGGCACAATCCCTTACAATTTCCATACTGACAGGATCACCCGCTTCGAGCCCCTGCAGGATAAGCTGACCATCGACCCTGCTGTAGTCAAAATCCCCGGGAAGTGGCAGACTGGTCTGCATGCCGTCTTCAATCTTTTTTCTGAACCTCGCGGGAAGGGTTAGTCCGCAGGCACATCCCATGAGACAGCCCCTGTTCCCGCAGGTACAAATGAAATCGCTGTCCGGATCGACAATCGTATGCCCGAACTCGCCTGCAGTTCCCGTCATTCCCCGGTATATCTTCCTGTTCAGGACTATTCCGGCCCCGATGCCTGAACTGACTGTAAGGAATATCAGATCGTCGTAGCCTTTTCCTGCTCCGAATTTAAGCTCACAGAATGCCTGTGCGTTGGCATCATTGTCGAGCCTTACCGGAATCCTGAAGTTTCCGGCAAGAGTATCACGAAGGGGATAGCTCTTGAATCCCTTCAGGTTTGAAGTGGTTATTGTGTAACCATCCCTGTAGCGCACATGACCGGGGAAGCCCACTCCAATTCCCTCCAGATCCGTTTCATTCAACCCATTGGACGAAATAAGCTGCTTGATAATCAGTGTTATATAATTAACAATCCCCTCCTCATCGAGTGCAACATGATCGTACACCACTGATTTACCGAGGATCCTTCCGTCGGGATAAACCAGTCCGGCAGAAAGCTTGGTGCCTCCAAGGTCGACTCCGCAAAGTATCTTTTCCATATTATTAAAGTGATTGTTCGGTTCGTGCAATTATATCATCCTGGGTGTCGGGTGAAAGGGTGGTGAAAAAAGCTGAGTAACCTGCCACACGAACAACCAGGTCCCGGTGATTCTCAGGATTCTTTTTTGCGTCGAGCAGGGTTGCCCTCGATACGATATTGTACTGGACATGCCAGCCTTTGAGGGTTGCAAAGAAGGTTCTCAGAATCGAAATGAGTTTTTGTTTTTGTGTCTCATTTGAAAGCGAGGAGGGTGACAGTTTCTGATTGAGCAGAACACCACCGAGTATTTTCTCCGTAGGTAGTTTCGAGACTGACTTGAAAACTGCAGTAGGGCCGAGGCTGTCGGTGCCCGATGTGGGAGAACAGCCTTCGGCAACCGGGGTGAAGGCCTTTCTTCCGTCAGGCGTTGCCGGGACAACCGACCCGGAAGGGACATTTGCTGAGATGCTTGATGTACCTGCATAATAGCCGCAGCCTGCCGGACCTCTGCCAAAACGGGTGGTGTGGTATTTTTCCAGCTCTTCAATGTAGCACATATAGGCCTCTGCGAGCAGGTTGTCGACATAATCGTCGTCGTTGCCGTACTTTGGAGCGAAATTCAGCAGCGTCTGCCTTATCCTCTCGCCATCGTGCCCTTCAAAGTCGTTCCGTATATAATTCATCAGATCCGCCTTGCTGATCCTGTTCTCCTCAAAGACAAGCTTTTTGATTGCGGCCATCGAATTGCCAAGATTTGCTATTCCGACCTGGAGGCCTGATATGAAATCGTAAACCGAGCCTCCCTCCTTGATAGTCTTTCCCCGGGTAATGCAGTCGTCGACAAAGGCGGAGCAAAGGATATCGGGAACAAGTTCCTCAAGAGCCAGATCGGCGGCTGTGTCGATTTCCACCGAAGCTTTTGTATAAAGGCTCACCTGCTGTTTCCAGGCCGACATCAGGTCGCTGAAGTTCGTGAAATCCTCAAACTGCCCTGTGCCGGGGAAGAAGGTCTTGCCCGACATGGTGTCGAGACCATTGTTCATCGCCGCCAGGAAAACACGCATGAAGTTCAGGAAACTCATACCGGTGCACCTGTAACCCCATTTACCGGGAACGGCGATTTCAATACAGCCGATCGCAGAATAGTTGTATGCATCCTCCTTCGCCACTCCGAGACCTATAAGTGAAGGGATCACAATTTCGTCGTTATTGAAGGCAGGCATGCCGAATCCCTTTCCTATAACGTCGATACAGCGACTAAGAAATTCTGGGTTGATATTTTTATGGAACCTGACCGACAGATTGGGCTGGGTGAGTTTCATCCGGCCAACAGAATCAAGTATCAGGAAGCTGAGCTCATTTACGGCATCGTGTCCGTCAGTCGTCTGGCCGCCTATTGTCACGTTCTGGTACAGGGGCCCACCAGCTGAGAACCGGGTGTGAGACCACGATCTTATCTTGTTGACCGACAGAAGTTTCAGCCAGGTGTTCTCAAAAAGTTCAAGGGCAAAATCAGAGGTAATCCTGCCTGCTGCCTTATCTTCCTCGTAAAACTTCAGCAGGTACTGGTCCATCCTTCCAAGCGAAACCGAATGTCCGTTGCTTTCGATCTGCAGGACAAGCTGAACAAACCAGGTAAGCTGAAGAGCTTCATAAAAACCTGAAGGGGGATTGTTTTTTATGTTCCTGCAGAAAGCGCTGATCTTCATAAGTTCTGATTTTCTGTCAGGGCTGGTGGCATGAATGGAGAGGTCCGATGCAAGCCGTTCGTATCTTTGAATGAAAGACTGGAAGGACCTTATTCCCGTAGTCAGGGCACTGTAGAAATTCCTCTTTCTGATATATTCTTCGTCTGCTTCCGAAAGCTTCGATTCAGCCTTTACGATCTCTTCAAGGTATCCTTTCAGTCCGATTGCAAGAATTTTCTCAAGATTAACTGCAATATGTGCATCTCCCGAGGTCAGGTTTCCTTCAGCCCTGATGATTCCCGCATCATGTATTTCCCTGTTAAGCGGCGACATAAGGGAATATCCCTTTTCAATAAGTGTTTTTCCTTCCCAGTAAAGGCAGAGCTCACGCAATTCTTTCTTCTGTTCCTCAGAGACAAAAAAGGAATCACCCGGTCGTTTGTCAAATTCATCCAGTTCCTTTATGATCCATGCAGTGACGTATTCGGGGAAAATGGGAGCGGCCCTTAAAGCTGATGACTGGTTCCCAACAATAAGTTCGCCATCGTCGATGAAGATGGTCATCTCTTTCAGGGTTCTCTCCAGCGCATATGCCCGTTTCAGGATAACCGGTGTATCTTCATGTTCTCTGTATACTTCCGTATATATCCTGGCGCGTTCGGTGCAGATAGTCGATCCGGACGAAAGAATCTTTTCTTTCAGTCCCGCAATCCTCCGGGTAATAATGGGCGATTCGGCAATTATTGTCATTTCAATTCATTATTTTGGCTGTCAGACCTTTGTGTTCAGCATATTCAACACAGGGTGCAATTTCGGATTTCTCAACATTCCGTGCATTACCAAAAACATAGTCTTTCCCGAGAAACAGGTATTTTTCCTTTGCAAGCGAATGGAAGGGGATGAAATGGATCTCACTTGAATTATTAAGGTCAGATGCAAAATCAATAATGGAACGGATCTCGGGTTCGGAGAAATTGAAATCAGGAACGACGGGCACCCTGATCACGAATTGCGCTCCGCTGGCATCAAGCTTTCTGAAGTTTTCCATTACCAGTCCTGCATTGCCTCCGGTAAAGAAGGAAAACTTTTCAGGATCGGTGTGTTTCAGGTCGGCAAGAAAGACATCCACCAGTCCAAGGCATTTTTCGATGTTTTCCCATGGCACATGAAGAGATGTCTCGGCCGATATATGGATATCCTTTTTTTTCAGTTCTGCAAGCAATTCAATCAGTTCGCCGTCCTGGGCAAAAGGTTCGCCGCCTGAAAGGGTGACTCCGCCACCGCTCATTTCGTAGAACGGAATGTCCTTTTCAATTTCGCTCATTATACTGTTGATGCTCATGTTCTCACCTGTAATAGTCAGGGCTCTCGACGGACAAATATCCCTTAGCGCATCAAAGCATGTGATGTTTTCCCTGTCAATCACCAGACCGTCTCCCTCCGGCCTTATGCTGCCGCCGCTGTTCTTTATGCAATCTCCGAACTTATGGCAAAGCCTGCTGTCAAACATTATTGAAGGGAAGGGATCAATGCTTTCGGGATTGTTGCACCACAAACACCTGAGCGGGCACCCCTTGAAGAAAATGTTGGTCCGGACCCCAAGGCCATCGTGCAGGCAGAATCGTTGTATGTTAAAAACAGTCAGCAAAATGGGAATGATTAACCTGTCAGTATTTAAAGGGTAAAAGATACTTAAAAATTCAAATAATAAATTATCATCCGGGTGTTTCAGACAATGGTTAAAGATAAATATTTAGATAAAATAAAAGATTTAGTTTATTTTGCCGTTATATAGACACGGATTTTTTGGCATGGATATTACAAATACGATTCACGATAAAATCAGGCGGGAGCACCTTTTGTTTGTTTTCAGGGGGGAGATAACGGAGAAGAATTCCCTTCCTTTGCTTACCCTGCTTGAAAATGAAATGAAGGAGGACTCTTACGACCTTTCGGGGCGAAAGAGACTCTTCATGTATGTTCTCGAAAGTCTTCAGAATATTGTAAAGCATGGCGATCAAAAAGGCCATGCCGTTATGCCGCTTGTTTCTTATTCAAAAACTGATGACGGTTACACGATAACAACAGGGAACGTGATCACGGAAGAACAATCCGGCTTACTCAGGGACAAGCTTGAAAAGGTCAATTCACTTGATGCCATTGATATCAAGGCTCTTTACAGGCAGATACTTGAAACAACCGGATTCAGTGAAAAAGGGGGAGCAGGTCTCGGTCTGCTGGAGATGGCCCTGAAAACAGGAAACAGGCTGGATTTTGATTTCATTCCGATAGGAGGAGGATTGTCTTATTTCGTTCTGAGCAAGACAGTCGATTCTTCGGGACTTGGCAGGACCAACGGCAGCGCCCGGGAAAAATTTGACGGCAGTCCGGTGCTGGAGTTTGAACGACTTCTGGCCCGGAACAATGTTCACATGACCTGGTCGGGTCATATAACATCCGGGATTGGGGATGATGTACTGTCAATCACCGAGGCCAGACTTTCGGATGAGGATGTGGATGCACGAATCAGGAGAAAGGTATTTAATATTATGGTGGAGATCCTTGAAAATGTTTCAAGATACAACCCGGGCAAAGAAGCTGAGGAGAAATATGGATTACCTCTTGCAATGGTACGATTCGAGAGTGGCAGGTTTGTCCTGACTACAGGAAATCTGATATCAGGATTGATGATCGGAGAACTTAAGCAAAAATTAGACAACATAAACAGTTTCAGCCAGGGCGAACTCAAGACCTTGTTTTTCGCATCATTATCGGCCCAGTCGATAGAAACCGACAGTACCGGAAATATGGGACTGATTTCCATGGCAAGGAAATCGGGGGGCAAGCTGGAATACCAGTTTAAAAAGGTAAATGAGGAGTACTCTTATTTCATGCTCACGGTAAGAGTTGAGAATACAAGCGGATCACCTGAAGCTCTTCAGATATAGGCCATTGCCGTCCCATTCGGCATAGCTTCCATCGCTGAACCAGTCGCCAAGGAAGATTATCCTGCCATTACTGCCGTTATTGAATGTCATAGGCAGGTGACGGTGACCGAAAATGAAATAATCTATATTGTCTTTTTTCATTACCGACCGTGAATACCTGATAAGGTCTTCTCTGTCTTCACCCATGAAATCCTGTGTTATTCCCTTTGCAAACCGCGAATGTTGCGACCAGTTCTGGCCTATACCGATTCCGATCCTGGGGTGGAGCATTGAATAAAGAACACGTAAGGATTTGTTTCTGAAGATCCAGAGAAGAATCCTGTATCCGGTGCTTTTGCTTCCAAGTCCTTCTCCATGGGCAATATGGAACTTTTTTCCATCAATGTTGCAGGTATAGGGGGATGTATGAACAATCATCCCGCATTCGGCCGACAGGTAGTCTCTGACCCACATGTCGTGGTTTCCCGTGAAAAAGTGGACCGGTATACCTGAATCTGTAATCGAGGATACGGTTCCCAGGAACCTTGTGAATCCGCGGGGGACAACCAGCTTGTATTCCCACCAGAAATCAAAGATGTCACCCACCAGGTAAATCTCCCTTGCTTCAGGTGCGACGGTGGTGAGCCACCGGACAACCATCTTTTCCCTCACGGCAGGATCCTTTCCCGCCTTCAGCCCGAGATGAAAATCGGAAGCAAAGAATATTTTTCCTGTTTCTTTCAATTACCGGCCGGATTGTTAAACAACTGGTTAAGTTTTATCTGAAGGGATCTTCCGTGGAGATTGGTACCAATAATTGTACCGTCACGGTCGAACAGGTAGTTGGCCGGCAGTGTCTGGACGTTGAATAAGCGAACGTTTTCCAGGACGTTCGGATCATCTTCCCTTGTGCTTATCCAGGGCAGTTCATCGAAGCGGACAGCCTGCTTCCATTTGTCTTCATCCTCGTCGATGTTGATCTGATAAATCTCGAATCCCTTGTTCTTATATATTTTGTAGAATTCTTTAAGCTGGATGTTCTCCGCGAGCGATTCCCTTGAATTGACTGACCAGAAGGTGAGCAGCACTACTTTTCCCCTGAGCGACGACAAAGCTATCCTTTTACCATTGACATCCAGGAGATTCGGGTCGAGTTTGATCTCGGGCGAAGTGCTGGCAATACTCTGAATATGCCTTGCAACCAACTGATTCATTTCTTTTTTCACATCCTCGGCAAGAGCCCTGACATTCTTCGATTCAGGATAATGACGGCCGAGGGAATCGGAGACTATTTTCAGGTACTGGAGGTCGCGGGGATCGTAAAGAACATAAGTGTTTTCGTCAATCCTCTGGTAAACGGCTTTCAGGGAAGCCATGGATGAGGGATAAGTGACAATGTATTCAATGTTCTTCTTCCGGAGATCCTTCAATATTGCAGTGAATTCTTCCTCCAGCCGGCTTCTTTCGGGATCGGAGTCCGCATTCGCCGGAAAATTGTCGTATATGACCCTGAGGGAATCGAGCTTTCTTTTTCCTGCAGCGAGCCTGAGGTCGAGTATCCTCACATCTTCCGATCCTTTTGATCCCGAAACCTCATAATCGCCCGACGTATTTTTTCCGTTAAAGGTGAGACTTATTTTTTCACCGGGACCTGCAAGGAGTGTGATGAAATCCGTATCGGAATAGCCGATCTGGTAAAAATCGGTTGCTTCTGTCTTAACCCTTAATTTGAAACTGCCCTTGCCGTTCAGTCTGGCCGAATCAACAAAAATCAGCCTGTCGACTTCAAACTTGTTGAGCACGACGCTATTCTTCTGCGGGTCGCTTATATGTCCGGAGACAGTGAAGGAATCCTTGCTGCGACATCCGGAAAGGATAAGTGCAGGGATAATTATTACCAATATCTTTTTCATCATCAAACAAAATTTCCGTTCAGGTGCAGTGGTATAAGGTTATTTGAACAGTTCAGCGAGTTTTCTCTGCAAAGCATCTCCCCTCAGGTTGGTGTCGATTATCCGGCCATCTTTGTCGAGGAGGTAGTTAGCCGGAATGGATTCGATTTTGTAAAGCGGAATCACAGAAGAATTCCAGTATCCAAGATCGCTCACATGGATCCACCTGCCCAGTCCGTCATCCTCGATTCCCTTCACCCAGGCCTCGCGTGTTTTGTCGAGAGAAACCTGAAAAATCTGAAATCCTCTGCCATGGTATTGATTCCAGGCATTGACGAGGTTGGGATTTTCCGCCCTGCATGGAGGGCACCAGGCAGCCCAGAAGTCAAGAAGGACATAACTGCCTTTTGTGGATGAGAGTTTTATCGTGTCCCCTTTAGGGCTGGGAAGAGCTATTTCAGGTGCTTCCATTTTTTCATCGCCTGAGGCATTTGACGTATTGGCTGTCTCGAACCAGGTAACCATTTCTTCTATCTGGTTGTGAAGATCAATCACAGGGCCGTACTCAGGATACTTGCCGTACAATGATGAATCGACCTTCAGGAACCAGGCAAGGTCTTTCTGCGGATCGAGGACATAAAGCTCCGGTGTCAGCATTGAGTACAGAACCGGGATTGTGGCAAGGGATGAAACATTCTCTTCGATGAATTTTTTGGCGTAGCTGTTAATTTCATTCAGGTAACCGTCGCCCAGCCTGTCGAGCGAATCAATAAAAGTCGCCATGTCAGCCCTGCCTGAATTAGTGTCGAAAAGATCGTTCAGACCCCTGATATTGTTTCTTGTCCTTAGAAGTTCCTTGTTGAAGCCGGCTATCAGTTCCGTGCCTGATGACCCGGTTACAACGACAGGATAATTGAGCGAATCATAGTGAGAAGTCATTTTTATTTTCTCTCCGGGCTCAACAAGCATTGTCAGAAAGTTATTTTGATTAATTTTGAGCAGATAAAAAGACGGGAATTTAACCTTCCTTTTGAACTCGAACCTACCATCATCCGAAACTATGGCGGAATCAACATTTAGAAGCTCGTTTGGTTTAAGCTCCTGCAGGAATACATATTGCCCCGGTAAAGGTTGTTCCAATATTCCGGAGATTTCGACATTGTTCTTTTGGCAGCCCGCAAGCATGAGGGCGGTCGACAGGAAGAAAGCCAGTTTTCTGTTCATGCAGAGAAGGTTGTTTGTTAATTGGTTCGTTTTATTGAGATGCAAAGTTATTCTTTTTTTTTTCAGGCAGAGCCGTAAGCTTATTTTATACCCTTGCCTTTGCTTGGTTCAATAAAATGAAGTATCTTAAAAGACTTTTTAGTGATAGATTAAAAAGATTTGTTTATGAGTTACATTAAGTTCGAAAAGGGTCAGATTGTAAACCTCGAGTTCTCACTTTCGAGGGAGGTCATCAGAACCAACCGTGCTGGTTCATATTCCTCAACCACAATTGTCGGGTGTAATACCAGGAAATACCACGGCCTTCTTGTTTGCCCGATTGATGCATTCGGCGGGGAGAGGCATGTGCTGCTCTCATCGATGGATGCGACAGTTGTTAATCACGACAAGAGTTTTAATACTGGGATCAGGAAATACAGGGGTGATTACTACAGCCCAAAGGGGCACAAATATATAGAGGAGCTCGAGATGGAAGGAATTCCCTCGAGAATTTACAGGGTTGGGGGTGTCAGGCTTAAGCACGAAAGACTTCTTACTCATTATGAGGAACAATACATGGCAAGGTTCACTATCCTTGAGGCATCGGAACCCATGAAGCTTCAAATACGTCCATTCCTGGCTTTCAGGAATATACATGAGCTTACCCATGCAAATCTTGCAGCCAACACCAAAGTTGAGTTCATACCCAACGGAATAAAAATGAAGCTTTATGAAGGATTCCCCTTCCTTCACATGCAATTCTCAACAAATGCCGAATTTGTTCACGTACCAGACTGGTATCTGGGTGTGGAGTATATCGAGGAACAGAAAAGAGGCTATGACTATTCCGAGGATCTTTTTGCCCCGGGGTTCTTTGAAGTAGAGGCCAGTGAGGGGGATGTAATTGTTTTCTCGGCTTCAACAAAGGAAGAGAAGCCATCTGGTTTCAAAACCAAGTTCACCAGGACTGTCAGCGGGAAGATCCCGAGAAGCAATTTCTCAAACTGTTTGAGAAATGCTGCCCAGCAGTTTATCGAAAGTCGTCATGGCAAAACACTTGTGATTGCAGGGTATCCCTGGTTCGGATCATGGGGAAGGGATACATTTATCGCACTTCCCGGTCTGGCAACTGCCAGGCCTGCAAAAAAGCTTCATCTCTACCGTGAAGTACTCGATACCCAGGTTGGGAGCATGAAGGACGGATTGTTCCCCAATATGGGTAATGCCGACAATCCTGCTTTCAATTCGGTTGATGCTCCGCTATGGTTCTTCTGGGCTGTGCAGCAGTACCTGGAGAACGGGGGAACAGATGCATGGGAACGTTACGGCGGACCCATGATATCAGTACTCAATGCATACCGGTCAGGAACTGGGTTCAATATAGGAATGAGGGAAAACGGACTGATTTATGCAGATGCACCGGGAAAATCGCTTACATGGATGGATGCCGTAGTCCATGGTGTTCCTATTACGCCAAGGAACGGATATGCGGTGGAAATCAACGCATTGTGGTACAATGCTGTATGTTTTACCCTCGATCTGGCAAGGCAGAACAAGGAACGGAAGTTCGTAAAGGAATATGAAGAACTTCCAGAACTGATAAACCTTTCCTTCCATGAACTGTTCTGTGATCATGCAAAGGGATACCTGGCCGACTATGTCAACGATAAGGAGGGCAAGAACTACTTCGTGAGGCCTAATATGCTAATCGCTGTGTCTCTTCCATATTCGATGCTGTCAAAGGATCAGATGAAAAGAGTGCTCGACATAACCGACAAGGAGCTGCTTACACCCCGGGGACTGCGTACCCTGTCGCCGGGCAATCCTCTTTACAAGGGAACATATTTCGGGAGCCAGGAGGAGAGAGACAAAGCCTACCATAACGGGACAGTCTGGCCATGGCTGATCGGGCCATTCTGCGAGGGATGGCTGAAAGTGTACGGCCTGCAGGGTGTGCAAAGGGTTAAAAAGCTTATATGGGGATTCGAGGAGGTGATGAGTGAACATGGTGTCAGCACTGTCTCCGAGATCCACGACGGCGATCCTCCTCATGCTCCGAACGGTGCTATTTCGCAGGCATGGAGCGTCGGGGAAATCCTGAGGATTATGGATCTGCTTGAAAACAAATATTCTTTATAATAAAAACAGGTGTGATATGCGCGTATTAATGTTCGGTTGGGAGTTTCCGCCACATATTTCGGGCGGGCTGGGTACAGCCAGTTTTGGCCTGACAAAAGGTATGTCGACACTGGAGGACCTGGAGGTGATCTTTGTTGTCCCGAAGTCCTGGGGAGATGAGGATCAGACAAAGGTAAGGCTTATCGGGGCCAACAAGGTGCCTGTTGCATTCAAGCAGATTCACTACAAGGGATTCAGGCGCCCCCTTGAACAGATTGAAATATCCTCAAGGATTGTCCCGTATACCGATCCTGAAGAATTCTGGGAAAGAATAAGCTCAGAGTCCTCAGGATACAAACTCATTGTGCAGACCAACAAGGAAGGCACAATCGATTTTTCGGGAAAATACGGCGGTGAACTGATGGATGAAATATATAAGTACTCAGTTGTCGCTTCTGTAATAGCCGAAGAAAACGAATTTGACATAATCCATGCCCACGACTGGCTTGCTTATCCTGCGGGAATAGCAGCTATGGAGGTCTCGGGCAAACCACTGGTAATACATGTCCATGCAACCGATTTTGACCGCAGCGGGGGAAATGTCAACCCCGATGTCTACCGGATTGAAAAACTCGGAATGGACGCTGCATCCAAGATTGTTACGGTAAGCAATCTAACAAGGGATATTGTTATTAATAAATACAACATTGATCCTGAGAAGGTTGAAACTGTATACAATGCTGTGGAGCCGGTCAAGATGGCGCAGGACCCTTCTGTGAAAAAAGGATTTGATGACAAAGTGGTCACTTTCCTTGGGAGGATAACCCTCCAGAAGGGACCGGAATATTTCATTGAGGCTGCATACAAAGTTCTTAAAGTTATGCCCGACGTAAGATTTGTGATGGCAGGATCGGGAGATATGATGGAAAGGATGATGCGAAGAGCTGCCGCCCTGAATATTACCGACCGTTTCCACTTTACCGGATTCCTGAAAGGGAAGGATGTGTTTACCATGCTTAAAATGAGTGATGTTTACATTATGCCTTCAGTCTCTGAACCCTTCGGAATATCGCCCCTCGAAGCAATGCAGTCGAACGTTCCTGTGATAATCAGCAAACAGTCGGGAGTGTCGGAAATTCTTACCCACGCAGTTAAAACCGATTTCTGGGATATTGACGCAATGGCTGATGCAATCTACGGGATACTTAATTATCCTGCCCTTTCCAAAATGTTCATTAAGAACGGAAAGGAAGAGGTGGTAAGACTGAAATGGGATAATTCGGCAAGGCATGTCAGGGATATTTATTACAGAGTGATTTGGCAAAACAAGAACTAGATATGAGTTTAACAGGCAAAAAAGCTATATGCTTTTATTTTCAGGTGCATCAGCCTTTCAGGCTAAAAAGATACAGGTTCTTTGACCTGGGGCATGATCATTATTATTATGACGATTTCACAAATGAATCGATCATGAGAAAGGTGGCGGATAACTGTTATCTGCCTGCCAACGAGATCATCCTCGACCAGATTCTGAAGAACAAGGGGAAATTCAAGGTGACTTACTCGCTGACCGGTCTTGTGATAAAGCAGTTTCAGCTCTATGCCCCGGAAGTCCTCGAATCATTCAGGAAACTTGCTGAGACGGGAATGGTGGAATTCCTCGCCGAGACCGAATCGCACTCGCTGGTGTCGATAAAAACCCGAAGCGAATTTGAACACCAGGTCAATGACCACAGGGAAATGATCAGGGAATTCCTTGGCTATGAGACCACATCTTTCAGGAATACGGAACTTATCTATTCCGATCAGATAGGGTCGTGGGTTGCCGACATGGGATTCAAGTCGATGCTTACAGAAGGCGCTAAGCACGTCCTGGGATGGAAAAGTCCCAACTTCCTGTATTGTAATTCGATTAATCCAAGGCTTAAAGTCCTGCTGAGGAATTTCGTCCTCAGCGATGATATAGCCTTCAGGTTCTCAAACAAGGGATGGGCTGAGTGGCCCCTGACAACCGATAAATATACCGCGTGGCTTTCCAAAATCGCTTCCAAGAGTGAACTTGTGAATGTTTTCCTTGATTATGAAACCTTCGGGGAACATAATCATAAGGATACAGGTATATTTGACTTCCTCGAACACCTTCCCTCAGCGATCCTGAAGAAGACACCATACAAATTCATGACTCCTACGGAGGTTGCATCTTACCTGCAGCCGGTTTCAGCAATAAGCATTCCATCGCCTATCTCATGGGCCGACGAGGAACGTGACATCACCGCCTGGCACGGTAATGAACTGCAGGTTGCAGCCCTGGAAAAACTTTACAACCTTACGGATAAAGTCAACCGCTGCGAGGATATCCAGATTAAAAAAGACTGGAAATACCTCCAGGCAAGTGACCATTTCTACTATATGGCCACAAAGTTCTTCTCCGACGGTGCCGTGCATGCTTACTTCAACCCTTATGATACACCTTACGACGCTTTTATGAACTATATGAACGTCCTGAGCGATTTCGAGATCAGGGTTAACCGTTTTGTCCCTGACAGGGATACCCATACCGAGATTTCAAAACTTAATGATCTTATTAAGGAAAAGGAATCCATTATCGAACAGCAGACGGCACAGATCGATGAACTGAGGAAAAAGTCCGGAACCAAAAACAAAACAGCTCCGGCTACCGCTCTTTTCTCAGGAGAAAGGACAAAATCGCTGACCGGCAGGAAGACAACTTCAAGGAAAACTTCAGGGAAAAGAAAATCTTCCAGGTAATTCTGAGTTATTATCTAAACCAGTAACGAGTAAAAATCAGAACCAATATATTGTATAATGAATGTTGAACTAATTTTTGAGACCAGTTGGGAAGTATGCAACAAGGTCGGAGGTATTCATACGGTAATTTCAACAAAAGCATTGAATATAAAAAATGAGCTTGGAGACAATTATATTACCATTGGCCCCGATGTATGGAGAGAAGAAGTCACAAATCCTGAATTTATACCCGATGATTCATTATTCCCTGAATGGATGGCAGTAGCGGCCACTGAGGGACTCAGAGTAAAGATCGGACGCTGGAACATTGCCGGGAAACCAATAGTTTTTCTGCTTGATTTCACCCCTTACTTCGGACAACAGAATGAGATATTTGCAAAGTTCTGGGAAACATATAAACTCGACAGCATAACCGGTCAGTGGGATTATGTTGAACCTGCACTGTTCGGATATGCTGCGGGAAAAGTCATTGAAAGCTTTACATCATACTATCACGAGCGTCATAATATCATTGCTCAGTTTCACGAATGGATGACCGGGACCGGGATTCTGTATCTCGAAAAATACGCTCCATGGATTGCCACGGCATTCACAACCCATGCAACTGTACTGGGACGATCAATTGCCGGAAACAGCAGACCTCTTTACGGGAAACTTAAAGATTACAACCCCGTTCAGATATCCAGGGAATTCAACGTGGTAGCAAAACAATCGCTTGAAAAGATTTCAGCTGCCGAGGCAGATGTCTTTACTACCGTGAGCGAAATCACTGCCAAAGAGTGTGCTTATTTCCTGGGCAAGAATGTAGACCTGGTTACCCCTAACGGTTTTGAAGATTCCTTTGTCCCTCCGCCGGAAGAATTCGGGAAGAAACAGCAGGCGGCCAGGGATAAACTGAGGAGTGTCGCGGAGGCTGTTCTCGGCTATAAGCTGAAAGATGACTGCACGTTCATTGCAAACAGCGGAAGATATGAATTCCGTAACAAGGGCGTCGATATTCTAATCGATTCACTTGGGGAACTGAACAAAGAGGAAAGCCTCGCACGTGAATGCGTGGCTTTTATCCTGATGCCTGCCTATCACAAAGGGCCCCGCCAGGATCTGATCGACATTCTCTATCATAATGGCCCGGTTAACGGCATTGACCGCTACCTTACACATTGTTTGCATTATCCTTCAAGCGATCCGGTGCTTCACCGCATCGCTCAAAACGGACTAACCAATGACCGGAATGAAAAGGTTAAGATAGTTTTTGTGCCATCATATCTCAACGGGAACGACGGAATCTTTAACCTCGCCTATTATGATCTTCTCATAGGATTCGACCTGTCGGTATTCCCTTCATACTACGAACCCTGGGGTTATACCCCGCTCGAAAGCCTTATGTTCTCCATTCCTACTGTAACCACCTCGCTGTCGGGGTTCGGCCTATGGGTTAAAGAATACTTCAGGGACCACGGTAACGGAATTGCAGTCATCGAAAGGACTGATGACAATGAAAAGAGTGTGGTCAGCGAGATGAGGGATTTTATAAAAAAATATGTAGGCCTTTCGGAAGCAGAGATCAGGGAAGCAAGGTTCAAGGCTCATGAGATCTCAAGGATTGCAATGTGGGACAACCTGGTAAAACACTATTTTGAGGCTTATGAAATAGCTCTGGAACAGAGCAGTATGAGGAGAGATGAACCAAGAGAGTTTACTCAGTTTGTTGAGGCCCCCGGCAGGGAAATAAGGAAACCTCATCAGATACCGGTCTGGAAGGATATTTATGTGCAAAGCGACGTTCCCGACAAGCTTTCATCGCTCAAGGAACTCGCCAACAACCTTTGGTGGTCGTGGAACACCGAAGCTGAATCACTTTTCAGGAGAATGGATCCTTCCCTCTGGGAAAAGGTGAAGCATAACCCGAAACTACTTCTCGAGAAGATCGACTATAAACGACTCCTGGTTCTTGAGGATGACGAGGATTTTATCGCAGATCTTGAGAATGTAATGAAGGCTTTCAGGGATTATATCAACAGACCGCAGGATAATGAAAAACCATCAGTCGCCTACTTCAGCATGGAGTTTGGAATACATCCCTGCCTGAAAATCTACTCAGGAGGTCTTGGTATTCTTGCAGGCGATTACCTCAAGGAAGCAAGCGATTCCAATGTCCACATAACGGGTATAGGACTTCTCTACAGGTTCGGTTATTTCAAGCAAAAGCTTGGACTTAAGGGAGAACAGCTTACCATTTATGAAGCTGAGGAATTTTCGCGGCTGCCTATTAATCCGGTGAAGGATGCTGAGGGAAAACAGCGGACGGTAAACATCGTCTGGCCGGGAAGAACTGTGAAGATCCGGATATGGGAAGCAAAAATAGGTAAAGTGCCGCTCCTGCTTCTTGATACCGATTTTGAGGATAACCTGCCTGAAGACCGCTCAATAACACATTACCTGTATGGAGGGGATCATGAGAACAGGCTTAAACAGGAACTTATCCTTGGCATAGGAGGCATAAGAGCCCTTAACGAATTGGGGATCAAACCCGATCTTTATCATAGCAACGAAGGCCATTCGGCATTCATCAGCCTTGAAAGGATACGCTTACTTATTCAGGATTACCATCTTACTTTCGATCAGGCCATCGAGGTAATCAGACCGTCCACCCTGTTCACAACACATACACCGGTTCCTGCAGGACATGACGCCTTCGAGGAAGATCTTCTGAGAAAATATATTTCCCATTATCATACCAGACTTAACATTGACTGGGATGAGCTAATGGATCTTGGCCGCTGCCCGGGGGATGCCGACAGGAAATTCAACATGAGTTTCCTGGCTACCCATATGTCGCAGGAGCTGAATGGCGTGAGCAAGCTTCACGGAGAGGTTACTCAGGGGCTCTTTAATAAACTCTGGCCCGGTTACCTGAAAGAGGAACTTTTTATCGGATATGTCACAAACGGTGTTCATTATCCTACATGGATTGCCCCGGAGTGGCAGGAGGTTTATAAAAAGCTTCTTGGGACCGCCAATTTCGACCAGACCGACAGAAGCCTGTGGGAAAAGCTGTATTCACTTGACGATAAGAAGGTGTACGAAGTCAAGACTGACCTGAAAAGGAAACTCTTCGTGAATATCCGCAAGAGACTGCAGTCAGATATGCTCGACAAGCATGTCAGCCCGCGCACACTGCTTAATATAAGCACTCATTTGAACGATAAGGCCCTTACGATCGGATTTGCGCGAAGGTTTGCAACCTATAAAAGGGCTTCATTACTTTTCAGGGATCTCGACCGGCTTTCGCGGATCGTCAATGATCCTGACAGACCGGTGCAATTCATTTATGCCGGGAAAGCTCATCCACATGATGGCGGAGGCCAGGATCTCATTAAACGAATAGTTGAGATATCACAGATGCCGCAGTTTACCGGCAAGGTGATCTTCCTTGAGAACTACGACATAGAACTGGCAAAGCAGCTGGTCAGGGGGGTTGACATCTGGCTTAATACCCCGACAAGACCCCTTGAAGCATCAGGTACCAGCGGAGAAAAAGCCGTAATGAATGGTACAATACATTTCAGCGTCCTCGACGGATGGTGGGTAGAAGGTTACCGTGCCTATGCCGGATGGGCCCTTCCCAAAAAGAAATCTTTCACTAACCAGGATCTTCAGGACGACGTCGATGCTGAAACAATCTATAATATGCTGGAATATGAAATCATACCTGCATATTATTCTTCTGATGACAACGGTGTGCCGGTTGAATGGATTAGCCATATCAAGAATACCATGGTGAAGATCGCCCCGGAATTTACCATGCGCAGGATGCTGGATGACTACATCGAAAGGTATTACATGAAACTGTGGCCGAGAAGTAAATATTTCAATGCCAACTACTTTGAAAAAGCCAAGGAAATGGCTTACTGGAAAGACACCATGAGACAGGAGTGGGATAATATTGAAGTCCTGAATTACAGCTTCGAACAGCCTCATGAAAATGTATATCATTCAGGCCATGATTACCGGGCGGAAATTGCTCTGGATATCAAGAAAATCCCAAAGGAAAACGTTGGCGTCGAATTCGTTTTCACCCATCTTAACAAGAATGGAGAATATGAATTTGTTGACAGCCAGGAGTTCAAACTGGTAAGCAATAAGAACGGGAAATGTCTTTACAGGGCAAACCTGGTGCCGGAAAAAGCGGGCACCTTCTTTTATGGAATAAGGATATATCCCAGGCATATAGATCTTCCGCATAAACAGGATTTCTACCTGCTCAGGTGGATTGACTAGATATCGGTTGCCCTCTTTACCTGTTCACGTTTAAGGACAAGACCTGTCCGCGAAGGCAGATACAGATACAGGAAGAAAGGCTGGTCGAGTGTCTGCCTTTGGGTTTTTCTTATCGAGGTATAGCTGACTGTCCTTCTTACTCTGTCAAATCCGCCGAATTCGGGATCATCAGTATCGACGGTTATCCGGAATTTTCCTTTTAGGGGTATACCGTAATCGGTAAAGGAATTGTTCGGATGAAAGTTGAAAACCATAAGGAAATCACCCCTGGTGAAGGCGATCACCTTGTCATGATTGTTTTCGTAGATCCTGTTCACTGACATGTCGTCGAGTATCCGGTGTTCCTTATGCAGTCTGACCATTGCATTGTCGAATTTCATCAGGAACGAATACTTCAGGTCTTCATTAAGGGCAAGATCCCACTGGCGCCTGGCAAACTTGTAACTCCAGTTGTTGCCTTCGCGGGGAAAATCGATCCATTCGGGGTGCCCGAATTCATTACCCATGAAGTTAAGGTAGCCTCCCCCAGAGGAGCAGAAAGTGATAAGCCTTATCATTTTATGAAGTGCTATTGCACGATCGACGGTCAGACTGTGATGCGACTTCGACATCCCGGTGTACATTTCTGCGTCAATCATCCTGAATATGAGTGTTTTATCGCCAACAAGAGCCTGGTCGTGCGATTCACAGTATGATACGATCTTTTCTTCGGGCCTGTGCTGGCTGAGCTCGTGGATGAGCTGCCCCATGTCCCAGGCCTCGTCAGGAGTATCCTTTACAAGCTTTATCCAGTAATCGGGAACTCCCATTGAGAGCCTGTAATCGAAGCCAAAACCTTTTCTTGAAAGAGGGGCAGCAATTCCCGGCATACCGCTCATCTCCTCAGCTACGGTGAGGGCCTCCGGCCTGAACTGGTGTATAGTAAGGTTGGCGAGATAGATGTAGATGAGGGCATCAATATCCTGGCCTCCATCGAAGTAATCTTCGTACCGGGTGAAGTTTTTCTCCAGGCCGTGATTGTAATAGATCATACTGGTGACTCCGTCGAACCTGAAACCGTCAAATTTATATTCCTCGAGCCAGTACCTGCAGTTGGAAAGAAGGAAATGCAGGACATGGTCTTTCCCGTAATCGAAGCAGAGCGAATCCCATGCAACATGGTTCCTCCTTATCCCTTCGTGAAAATAGAGCCCCGATGATCCGTCAAACAACCCAAGCCCTTCCACTACATTCTTTACCGAATGTGAATGGACCAGGTCCATTATAACCCTTATCCCATATTCATGGGCCCTGTCGATCAGATGCTTCAGATCCTCAGGAGTGCCGAAACGCGATGAGGCAGCAAAAAAGCTGGAAACATGATAGCCGAATGAGCCATAAAACGGATGTTCCTGAATAGCCATCAGCTGTATGGTGTTGTATCCCGATTTTGCGATTATCGGAAGCACGTTTTCCGCAAATTCACTGTAAGTTCCAACCTTCTCATGGGGAGTCGACATTCCGATATGGGCCTCATAGATCACCGGAGCAGTAGAATCAGGAATGAATTCCCTGACCTTCCACTCATACGCCTTTTCGGGACACCATACCTGGGCAGAAAATATCTTGGTTGTTTCGTCCTGAGCGAGCCTTGTTGCATATGAAGGTATACGCTCTCCCTGGCCCCCGCTCCAGTGAACGGAAAGCTTATAAAAGTCACCATGATTCATAGCTTCGGGGGGCAGTTTTATCTCCCAGTCGCCGGACTGGCTGATCCTCTTCATCTTATATGCTGACCTTTCCTTCCATCCGTTAAATACACCTGTCAGAAAAATCTTTTCCGCATTCGGGGCGTATTCCCTGAAGACCCAACCTTCCTTGTCGCGGTGAAGCCCGTAATAGAAATGCCCCATTGCAAACTCCATAAGCTTCCCGTCCCCGGCAAGCTCAGCTTCTTTCACCTGACACTTTTTTATCCGGCTATTGATAATTCCTCTGAAGGGCTCAAGCCAGGGATCAGACAAATAAAATTCTGCAGGATTCATGATAATTTATTAAGGGATAGTCTCTATAAAAATACAAAATCTAAATCACTTAATTACTCCGTTTTAAAAGGCTTTCTTATTTTTGCTGCGGTATAGCGAAAACACCATGATAATTCATTTTGGCAATGACTACCCTTCGCTGAAAAATCCGTACGTAACGGTAGGGGTTTTTGACGGAGTTCACCTTGGACACAGGGCACTTCTCAATCAGTTGGTTCTGAAAGCAGGAAATGCAGGCAGGGAGTCGGTGGTCATAACCTTTGAGCCTCATCCGAAACTTGTACTTCCCGGTAATAAAAGCAACCTGTCATTCCTGTCAACACCCGAAGAGAAAAAGGAACTCCTTGGGAAGTCGGGGATCGATCATCTTATCATTATGCCCTTTACAAGTGAACTTGCAGAAATGGGAGCAGGACAGTTCATCCGAGAAATCCTTGTACAGAAAATTGGCGCAGGATATCTCCTGGTTGGATATGACAACCATTTAGGGAAAGGAAGGGATGCTGATTTCAAAAGCATAAGAGAACATGCCCTGATATACGGCATGGAAACCGAACAGGTCGAAGGCATTAAAAGCCCTGAAGGGTTTATAAGCTCAACCTCAATCCGAAATGCACTTCTGAGCGGAAATCTCGATGAGGCAAATGCCTGTCTGGGGTACTCCTATTCGCTTACGGGTGAAGTGGTGCCGGGGAAAAATTTGGGCCATCTGCTTGGGTTCCCTACAGCTAATATAATGGCTCCGAAAAACAAGCTTGTGCCTGCTGATGGAGTTTATGCAGTTGATACTATTATCGGAAACGATAAATATAATGGGATGCTCAGCATTGGTGTCAACCCGACCGTTAACAAAGACCGGAAAATCAGATCGGTTGAGGTTAATATTTTCGGCTTCGACGGGTATCTTTACGGGCAGACAATCAAAGTAGTTTTCAGATACTGGTTGAGGGAAGAGAAAAATTTTGCAAACACCGGACAGCTTTCAGATCAGATGAAACTCGACAAGATTGAGGCACTGAGATTGCTTACCTGAACAACACCATTGATTTTATTGTTAACTTTGCGGATAATAATAATAAACTTACTAAATGAACCAGATGGTTACTGTTGAAAATTACCGGGTTAAGGATATTTCCCTGGCTGCCTTCGGAAGAACGGAAATCGAAATTGCTGAAAAGGAAATGCCGGGTCTGCTGGCAATAAGAAAGAAATATTCATCGCAGAAGCCATTGAAGGGAGCAAGAATAACCGGTTCACTTCATATGACTATACAGACAGCCGTGCTGATTGAAACTCTTGTAGAGCTTGGAGCCGATGTCAGATGGGCCAGCTGTAACATATTCTCGACTCAGGATCATGCTGCAGCTGTAATAGCTGAAAGAGGGATACCTGTTTTTGCATTCAAGGGCGAATCACTCGAAGAATACTGGCACTTTACGGCAAAGGCACTTTCATTTCCCGGAGGAAAAGGACCCAACCTGATTGTTGATGACGGCGGCGACGCTTCACTTCTTGTCCACCTGGGATATAAAGCCGAGAATGATCCCGGAATTCTTGACGTAAAAGCCTCCAGCAGGGAGCAAGCCATACTCTTCGACACCCTAAAGGAGATTCAAAAGAAGGAACCGGGGAAATGGCACAGGGTTGTTACTGAGCTGAAGGGTATTTCAGAGGAAACCACTACCGGAGTCCACAGGCTGTATCAGATGATGGAGAAAGGTGAGTTGCTGGCACCAGCCATCAATGTTAATGATTCAGTAACAAAATCAAAATTCGATAATCTTTACGGGTGCCGTGAATCTCTGGCCGATGGCCTCAAACGGGCACTCGATGTTATGATAGCAGGTAAGGTTGTTGTTGTGTGTGGCTACGGTGATGTGGGGAAGGGGTCTGCCAAATCGATGAGGGCCTACGGAGCAAGGGTTATAGTAACCGAAATCGACCCGATATGCGCCCTTCAGGCCTCCATGGAGGGGTTCGAAGTCAAGACTGTTGAGGATGCTCTTGGAGAAGCCAATATTTTCGTCACGGCAACCGGCAGCAGGGACGTGCTTACCCTCGAACATATGATGAAGATGAAGGATCAGGCTATTGTCTGCAATATAGGCCATTTTGACAATGAGATTCAGGTTGACAGGCTGAACGACATGACTGATATCAGAAGGGTTAACATCAAACCTCAGGTTGACAAGTATGTGTTCCCCGACGGCCACTCAATCTTCCTTCTTGCAGAAGGCAGGCTGGTGAACCTTGGATGCGCAACCGGACATCCATCATTCGTCATGAGCAACTCATTCAGCAACCAGACGCTGGCACAGATTGAGCTCTGGACAAAACCCTATGAGATTGACGTTTACAGGCTTCCCAAGCATCTCGATGAAGAGGTGGCAAGGCTCCATCTCGATCAGCTTGGAGTTAAGTTGACAAAGTTGTCAGGGGAACAGGCCGACTATATCGGAGTTGACCCGAACGGTCCTTTTAAACCCGACCATTACAGGTATTGATCTGACCGGCAATAACACTGTTGTTTCACTTCTTTCGCCCGTTCCAGACCTCTATATACCGGTTTTGATCAAAACTGGTGGCATAATTCTTTAAAGGGTATTTGCCAGGACCTGATATAGGGGTCCCGTATGCTGAAAGGGCATACCTGGTTCCGCATTCCGGACATTCAGCAATGGAGGCCATGTCGGTCTTTATCTTCACGCTGAGACCGTTGACCGCAAAATCGTGGGGACAGGTCCTGTCATAGGCATTGTAATCATCAGGACCGCTGTAAATAATTATTCCGTTATCGTCATAACCCGCTGACCTGAATCCCCAGTTGTTTGTTGAAGAGTCAACCGTATCTGAAACCCCGATCACCAGAAGACTTGAAAACTGCGGATCCATAAGGTCTATTGTGAAATCGACGTAAACATCAGGTATAACATCATCATTCTCCCTGCTGCATGAACCAGCCGCCAACATTGTTAACAGTAACTGGAAAAAAAGTGTCTTCTTAAGATATGCCATAATTAATTTCTGCGTTATTAAATAACGGCACAAAATTAGCATTAGAGTTGTTAATTGAGCAAATTTGAAAGGTAATTACAAATAATCAGCAGGAAATGAATTTTTTGTCATTCAGAAGACTGTTGTCTCTTTTTCTGATAATGTTTTGCACCATTTCAATATGCGAAGCTCAGAGATCCAAGCGGAGTATCCGGAATCCCGAAAGGGAACTCTTTGGCAAGAGCCTTAATACCAAAAGAGTAAAATACAGAGAATCCCCAAGCGTGGTGAGGGCTAAAAAAAAGCAGGCAGCCAACCAGGAGAAACTGAAGAAGGATTACGCCGAATATGTGAAGAACGAAAGGAAAAGGGCAGTGGAGATACAGTCGCCCGAAGTCCGTGAGCGGATGACTGCCAACCGCAAGGAGGCTGACCTTAAATACAAGGAGAAAAAGAAGAAAAGGACTGCTGATACCAAAAAAGCCCGCAGAAAATTCAGGTAGAAGAATAATTCAGGTGCTTGTTGCTTGTTGCTGCGATGCGCGGTAAGGGGTATGCGGTGCGCGGTAAGAGGTGCTGGCGCCTCACACCTCACGCCTCACGCCTTGACTTCCTGCCAACTGCCTGCTCCTAACTGCCAACTTCCTGTTTTAACCTGTTTTTTTTGGTAATTTGCCAAATGTTTAGTATATTTGTTACTGAAGAGTTCCGGGATTCCCGGGATTCTTCTTGTTTTTTAACTGCAAGAGAAATATAATGTCAGATAATGTTTACATAACGGAAGATGGTCTTCAAAAACTCAGGGAGGAGATTGATGAACTCAGGCTTGTTGAGAGGCCGAAAATCTCCAGAATGATTGCGGAAGCCAGGGACAAGGGCGACCTTTCAGAGAATGCCGAATATGCTGCTGCAAAGGAAGCTCAGGGTATGCTTGAAATGAAAATCTCAAGACTGGAGGATATTCTCTCCCGCTCAAGGGTTCTCGATGAATCTAAAATCGATACCTCAACGGTAAGAATACTCAACAAGGTTAAGATCAAGAATAAATCGAACAATTATGTGATGGAGTACCAGATAGTGCCCGAAAGCGAGGCCAATGTGAAACTGGGTAAAATTGCCGTCAATTCTCCCATTGCAATGGGACTGATCGGTAAAAAGGTTGGCGACACTGTCAACATAAAAGTACCTTCGGGGCTTATGACCTTCGAAATACTCTTCATATCATAATAATTTACTGGTGCTATGGCAACTATATTCACTAAAATCATCAGGGGTGAAATACCCTGCTACAAGGTAGCCGAGAGTGAAAAATACTTCGCTTTTCTCGATATAAACCCGCTGACAGCCGGTCATACTTTGGTGGTACCTAAAAAGGAAACAGACTATATTTTCGACCTCGGCGATGATGATTATTCAGGACTAATGCTTTTTGCAAAAAAGATTGCTCTCGGCATCGAAAAGGCAATCCCCTGCGCCAGGATTGGTGTGGCCGTAGTTGGCCTTGAAGTGCCCCATACCCATATCCACCTGGTGCCCATAAATGCAATCTCGGACCTGAATTTCGCAAATCCCAAAATGAAGATGACGCATGATGAGTTTGAAAAAATTGCCTTAAGGATAAGTGAAAAAATAATCCTCTGATTTTTCACACACTGCTTTTTCCCTTTCTTTTCATTTTATAACTTTACAGGTACAATTCTGCCCGCTGCATGAATTACCTGTACGATCTGTGGGATGACGTCATAAGTCTTCTTCTTCCCAGGCTTTGCCATGGTTGTGGCAATCAGCTCCTGAGAAATGAGAAGGTAATATGCACTGAATGTTATGTGCTTATGCCCAGGACTAACTTTCATCTGATCCCTGATAATCCGGTTGAAAAACTCTTCTGGGGCAGATGCCTGGTAGAGAGGGCCGCGGCATTTTCGTATTATACCCACGACAGCAGAATCAGGAGATTGATACATCATCTGAAGTATAAGGGCGCTGCTGAAATTGGAACCGAACTCGGGAGGATTTATGGAAATTCACTGAAGGACTCAGACTTTCTCAATGGAATAGATTTGATAATACCGGTTCCTCTTCACCCGTCCAAAAAACGACAAAGAGGGTATAACCAGAGTGATCTCATTTCAATTGGCATCTCTGTTGCTGCGGGAATACCAGTTGACACGGAGATATTAAAAAGAATGACGTTTACCGGCACTCAGACGAGGAAATCGAGATACGACAGATGGACTAATGTGAATGACATTTTCCGGGTTACTGATCGCCAGAGGCTCGAGGGGAAGCACGTCCTTATAGTGGATGATGTAATAACTACGGGATCGACCATTGAGGCTTGTGCCGATGCTTTACTTAAAGAAGGGAATACAAAGGTCAGCGTCGCTGCGCTTGCCTTTTCAGCAATCTGACTGCCTATTGCTTTTTAATCCTGCGTGGGTTCTTGCTGATGAAGTCTTTCCAGCTGTTGAAGCTCTTGTCCTGAACCGGATTATTGGTCTGATAAAAGTGACATAATGCTGCAGCCAGTCCGTCGGTGGCATCAAGCCTTACTTCTATCCTGTCGAACTTAAGAATCTTCATTAGCATGGCTGCAACCTGTTCCTTTGATGCCGAGCCTCTCCCGGTTATCGACATCTTGATTTTCCTGGGAGCATATTCAGATACGGGAACGGAGCGGCTCAGCGCTGCCGCAATTGCTGCCCCCTGAGCCCTGCCGAGCTTCAGCATCGACTGGACATTCTTGCCGTAAAAGGGGGCTTCTATTGCCAGCTCGTCGGGGTGGTATTCCTCGATGATGCCAATGGTGCGCTCGAAAATATGCTTGATTTTCAGGAAGTGATCGTCAAATTTCGACAGGTCGATCGAACCTATGGTAACAAGCTCGGGATCCCTGCCCGATATTCTTATTATTCCATATCCGGTTATGCTTGTTCCGGGGTCAATCCCCAGTATGATCCTTTCACTTTTGATCTTTTTCAATCAGTTCCGTTGTTTTGCATTATTAAGGCATAGTTCCCTGCATCCATATTTGTACTTCGCCTGAAGTGCAAAGATAGCTGATTAAGC
>JAFGXK010000249.1 GCA_016936695.1 Bacteroidales bacterium
CGACACCCCAGGTGTCGAATAGATTGAATTAATGTTTGGTCCGGAAGAATGTTCTGGAAATATTAAACTAATCTTAACTTCGGGTGTCTTTCGCACAAAACAACAGACGCGGAAAGGATACTGATAAGTCAGATAATAAAATTGGCCGGGTAGCTGCCCGGCCATTTTATTCTATTTATACGAAGTGTCTACAATGAATTCGGGAGGATTGGCAATTGATTTTTTTACAAGGCAAAGGTTTGCCACGCTGATAAGGGAATCCTTGTATTTTTCCGGAAAATCGGGCGGAAGCTTTATATCAAGCTTTATTGAGGCCGGTAGGTGTGTTTCCTCATTCCAGACGGTGGTTTGCATTATCCTGATATTTTCAGCAGAAATCATGCGTCTGTCGCAGAAAGATTTAACATAAATACCGGCGCAGGTTCCAATAGAAGCAAGGTAAAGGTCAAATGGAGCAGGAGCGGTGTTGCCTCCTCCATTGTCAACCGGTTGATCAGTTACTATTATATGCCCTTCTGAATGAGCCATTACAACTTTGCCGCCGTTAAAAGTTATTTCCATCATATGTTTTACTTATGTCCAAAAAAATACCCTGTGCCTCTGTGTTTGCTGTGGCTGTTCCCTTAAGTTGCAGGATTACTCCTGCAAAGGGGGCAGGCGCAGCGGACACAGAGGATTCACAGAGTTGAAACAAATAAGAATTGTTTTAGTTCGTTTATTTCTTCAGAACTGCCTTCAGCACTGTTTCCTTGTCAAGTTTTTTGGTGCAGAAGAACCAGTCGTAGCAGGTCATTTCTTCCTTGCTCTCCATACGCTGTTTTGCAACACCGCATGAACCTGCAGTGGGAACGATCACATCGTCGCCCGGGCGCCAGTCGGCAGGAAGAGCAACTGAGAATTCATCAGCTGTCTGCAGTCCGATAAGAGCCCTGTAAATTTCGTCAAAGTTACGGCCCAGACTGAGCGGATAATAGAGAATGGTGCGGACAATTCCATTGGGGTCGATGAAGAACACTGCCCTGACTGCTTTTGTTGAGCTTTCGCCGGGCTGCATCATACCGTATTTATTGGCAACCTCCATAGTGATATCCTCGATAAGCGGGAAGTTGACTTCGACATTTTTCATGCCTTTGTATTCGATCTTCTCCTTGATTGTACGGAGCCATGCAATATGGCTGTAAAGGCCATCGACAGAAAGTCCCACGAGTTTGCAGTTTGCCTCGTTGAACTGTTTTTCCATGCTTGCAAAAGTCATGAATTCCGATGTGCATACAGGGGTAAAGTCAGCCGGATGGCTGAACAGGATAACCCAGCTTCCTTTGTAATCGGAGGGAAAGTTAATGTTGCCCTGGGTGGTAACTGCCTTGAATTCCGGAGCCTTGTCGCCGATTCTCGGCATTGCGAAAGTTTTGTTTTCTTCCATAATAATTGTTTTGATTTTTGTTAGTAAATGTTTATAGTATATGGTTTATGGTTTATCGTTAATCCTTAAAAAGTGACTTCCGGTCCTTTGGCCAGCCTTTGGGCAGGTTCCTTGCCGGCTTTATGATATCCGGTTTTTTGTCTGTAATTCCGGGTAAGGTTTGTCGGTGAAATTACCGGTAATCTGAAGTTTGACATCCTTAATACTGAAGTTTGGAATAGGATTTTTGTCAAGGTAATCCTCTATTATCTTATCGAGTTTTTTGTCGAAGTAATCTTCGATGCGGTCGGATTCGGCGCAATAGAGGTGGTGATGTTTATCCCTGACATAGTCATAACGCATTACGTCGTCATCAGTTTTGACTTTGGCAACGATACCTTTTTCGACGAACACATCCAGAATTTTGTAGACAGTACTGAGAGGGATATGCGGGAAGTTTAGTCTGAGGTAGTCGATAATATTATCGGCTGAGGGGTGGTTATTGAGGTTATATATCACTTCCAGAACAGCTGTTCTTTGAGGAGTGACCTTAAGGTTATTGTCTGTAAGAATTTTTATTATAGCTCTGTCTGGCATGATATGTTAGCTGTTTAGTAAGGAGTTTTAGTCAATATGGCGGTGTTACTCCGTAAAATTTATCCAAAGATAATGAATAGTAAAAATAAATTCAAATTAAAAACGAAAAACACGCATGAGCAAATAAAATGTAAAAGGAAATAAAACGTAAAAGAAAATAAAAAGCAGAAGCATAATGGAAGTAAAAGAATAATAAATGCAAAAGCTAATGACAAGTAAAAGAGAATGAGTCGCAAATAGAGGGCGGCCTAACGGATGAAAAACTACTCTTACTTACAGGCCTCGCTAACATGAATAATACCTTATATACTATACCTGCCTCATGATTTGTTGTAATATCTGGGGTAATACAACAGCAAACATGATTTATAAGTAACTTCTTCTTTCGTAATTTTCGTAATCGTCCTTGTTATTAATGTTATGATACCATCCCCGGCTGTCAAACCGGATGTGCCTGGTCCTGACTAAACCTGCCAGATCGGAAAGCTTCAGCCTGCTTTCTCCGAGAAGCTTTCCTGCAACTGGTCTTACTGTCCGCCGGTAAATTGCATGCAGCGGTTCATATTCTCCGGTCTCGTTCACCGGCATTACTATATCAAATCCTTCTGACAGCATGAGCATGCTTTCCACAAATTCCGGTTTTATCTCCGGAATGTCACACGCTGTGATGAAGTTCAGCTCTGTACCAGAGGCTGCAAGACATGAATATAATCCCATAAGCGGTCCTTTGCCTTCAATTTCATCAGGGATAACCCTGTAACCAAGAAAACTGTACTTGTGAGGGTCTCCGCCTATTATTATTTCTCCGAAGTGGCTCCTTAACTGATCCGTAATATAACGTATCAGGGGCACTCCGTTTACAGAAAGCAGGCTTTTGTCCTTTCCTTCCATCCTGGTGCTTCTGCCACCGGCCAGCACTATGGCTGTTATATTTCCTAATCTTTTTTGTTCCACCCGGGTGCTGCTGATATGCGATCTGGTTTTATGCTATGGGTAAAGTTACCGATTATGCTCCTTAATTATTAAGTTCACCGGATATTTATCATATTCTATGGCCTGTGTCCTTTTAAAAAATTCTGTATCTTTTGCAGATTAAACTTCTTGTGATGGATCAACAGGAGATCATTTCCAGGTTCAGCCCCGAAAAGGACAACTTGTTGTCAATTCTTCATGCCCTGCAGGATAATCATCCTCAGAATTATCTTACCGGTGAGGCGCTCCGTGCTACAGCACGCTACCTTAATGTCAATCTTTCATGGGTTTACGGTGTTGCCGGTTATTATTACATGTTCAGCCTGAAGCCGAGGGGTCGTTATATTATAAGGATATGCAACTCTCCGGTATGCAATATGATGGGATCGCCTGACATTCTTGAGTTGCTTGGCTCTTTACTTGACATCCGTCCCGGTGAAACTACGGCCGACGGTCTTTTTACAGTCGAGGAAGCCGAATGCCTTGGTATCTGCGAAGTGGCTCCGGCTATGATGATTAACAGGAAAGTCTATGGCAACCTTACCCGCGACTCGCTGGCAGCTATCCTGAATGAGCTGAAACATAAAATTCCTCCGTTGAAATGATTAAGGAAAAGCGTATAATACTGGGATCTTCAGGCAGAATAAATCCTTGCAGCATCATTGATTATATTGATGCAGGTGGATACCGCGCCCTGGCCAGGGCTCTTGAAGGTAATCCCGAAAGGGTTGTGGATGAGGTGATTGCATCAGGACTCAGAGGCAGGGGCGGTGCAGGATTTCCTACCGGAGTGAAGAATCAGACGGCTTCCGGGACACATCCCGGAATAACGCATTACGTGGTTTGCAATGCCGACGAGGGAGAACCTGGTACCTTTAAGGACAGGATCATTATGGAAACCAATCCCCATCTGCTGATCGAGGGAATTGTTATATCAGGATACGCCGTCGCATCCGGAAAGGGATATATATATATCCGCGGCGAATACTATGATTCGATTAACAAGCTTCAGAGTGCCATCAATCAGGCATACGAAAAGGGATACCTCGGTAACAACATTCTTGGCAGCGGTTTTTCATTCGACCTTGAGATTAAACCGGGAGCTGGCTCTTACCTGTGTGGAGAGGAACTCACTCTCCTTGAATCGCTCGAGGGGAAGAGGGGCTATCCAAGAATAAAACCGCCATTCCCGGCCGAGAAGGGACTCTGGGGCCAGCCAACCCTTGTCAATAATGTCGAGACTCTGGCTAACATCCCGGGAATTATTGTAAACGGGAGTTCATGGTACAGGTCTGCGGGAACCGAAAGGACGCCGGGCACAAAGATTTTCACTATAAGCGGCGATGTTGCTCTCCCCGGTTGTTATGAGGTTGAGGCCGGGGCAATCCTGAATGATCTGATAAACGATCTGGCGGGAGGAACGCGCGACGGGAAACCATGGAAAGCCGCTTTGCTCGGTGGAGCTGCCGGCACTTTCGTTCCTTACTCATTTGCTGATCTTTCAATGTGCTACGAACGGCTGAAGGAGAGGGGCGCCACTCTTGGCTCGGGAGCCGTGATTGTAATGGGAAGTGAAAGAAAGTTTATTCCAATGATCCAGAGCATTTTGCGCTTTTTTAAACACGAGAGCTGCGGTAAATGTGTTCCCTGCAGGATTGGAACTACTTACATCCATGAACGATCGATGGAGTTATCCGTTGCCGGGCATGACGAACGGATTGCCATTCTCGACGATATGGTGATCCACGCCCGGCAGATAGCCAAGAGCTCCCTATGCCCTCTGGGACAATCGCCAATACTCCCGCTTGAGACACTTCAAAGGCATTTCTCGGAGGCAATGGCTACTGAATAATTAACCAGCAACCAGCAACCAGCAACCAGCAACAAGTAACCAGTAACCAGCAACCAGCAACCAGCA
>JAFGXK010000250.1 GCA_016936695.1 Bacteroidales bacterium
ATGATGAGCTGCTGCCGGCTTCACTCAAACTGCTTGGAACTTTCGTCGGAGTCAACTTTATTGACAACAACATTCTGATCCCGGTGATTTACTCCAGGAGCGTTAAGTCGCACCCCCTTGAGATTTTCCTGGTCATTATTATAGGAGGTGGAATTGCAGGATTTCTGGGCATGCTTTTCGCTGTTCCCGTTTACACTTTACTCAGGGTTATTGCAAAAGAGTTTTTCAACCAGTTCAGGGTGGTGAAGAAACTTACCCAGACTATTAATGATGATTGACGGTATCAGAATTGTAATGAAGCACCCTCATTCGGATTATGTCATTTAAAATTATCAAAATAAAATAAACATCATGAAGACCAGCCTCACAAAGTCCTTCCATTGGATTATCCCTTTAATTCTTATTGCCGTTTCGCTGATGATCCTGCATGCATGCAAGCGGTCTAAAGCAGGAACGCCGGAACAAAAAATTACCAATGCGGAAAAGCTCGGATTCCCTGCAGGCAGCAAGGTGCTCATCCTTCACTGCGATGATGCAGGCATGTGCGAAGAGGCCAACATAGCTGTAAAGCATTATTTCGAAACCGGCGACATCAGATCGGCTGCAGTAATGGTACCATGCGATTATGCCATGGATCTGGTGGAATGGGCAAAGACGCAGGATTCTCCGGATATCGGCGTTCACCTTACACACACAAGCGAATGGAAGACATGGCGCTGGGGACCTGTTGCCGATCCTGCAAAGGTACCCGGTCTGATCGATCCCGATGGCATGATGTGGCACAGTGTACCGGAAGTGGCAACACATGCCACTGCTGAAGAAATCGAAACGGAAGTCCGTGCACAGATAGACAAGGTAATAGCGGCAGGATTCAGGCCATCCCATATCGATACCCATATGGGCACAATGTACGGATCACCCGAATATGTAAAGGTATTCCTGAAGATCGCGGAAGAATACAGGATACCGGCAAACGCCATCGACCTGTCAGATGTAAAAGTTGCAGAGTTCTTCAGAAAAGCCGGATACCCCCTCACACCTGAGGTTGTTGACATGCTTGCCGGCTATTCCCTTCCCAAGCTCGACTTCTTTTCAAGCGTACCTGACGGAGACAGCTATGAAAACAAGAGGGAAAACTTCTTCCAGCTTGTCAGTTCACTGAATCCGGGACTGACAGAAATAATATTCCATCCCTCGGTTGAGACCGACAACCTTAAAACCATAACGGGATCGTGGCAACAAAGGGTGTGGGAATCACAGCTGTTCTCAGATCCGGTGGTCCTTAAGTTTTTTGAGGACAACGGTATCATAATAACCAACTGGAGAGAGGTGATGATCAGGCATAAGGGATCCTGATATCAAATTACTCCTTTCAGATTATGATCCTAATAAAAAGAAAACCTAATTTTATCACGGGGAATTGGAACACTTGTAATTTTCTTCCGTCTTTAAGTGGATTTTCACTACAGAATCTGACGCAGAAAAATGGGGAAGGAAAAAACTGCCATTATTATCGGAGCCGGAATCGGGGGTTTGGCAACATCCGTCTTTCTGGCCAAACAGGGTTACAGTGTCAGTATCTTTGAGAAGAATTCAGCCCCCGGAGGCCGCTGCGGTCAGCTCATCCGCGACGGCCACAGGTTTGACCTTGGCGCTACAATGCTTATGATGCCGGTTGTTTATCATGAGGTGTTTGACCTGCTTGGAATTGAACTCAGGGAAGGAAAAGACATACTGCCTCTGGAAAACCTGTATACAATCTTCTTCGACGACTGCAGCAGTCTTGCCTTCAGCACTGACAGCGAAAAAATGAGGCAGCAGCTCGAGAAAATTGAACCTGGAAGCTTCGTCAGGGAAAGAGACTACGTTGAAAGTGGCTACCGCATCTATAATCTTGGCATGAGCAGGCTTGTTGCACGTAACTTCTACAACCTTTCCCAGATGGTGAATCTGAAGAATATACCCCTTCTGTTTCAGCTGAAGGCTTTCACACCCCATTACAGTTATGCAGGACGCTTTTTCAGAACCGAACACCTGCGGATGGCATATACCTTCCAAAATATCTATGTAGGGCAGAACCCTTTCAAATCTCCTGCCCTGTTCTCGATGATACCTGCGGCCGAGCTGACCGAAGGATCATTCTTCCCTGCATCCGACGGTATGTTCTACATAGTGAAGCGGCTGCTTGCCGAAGCAAGGAAGCAGGGAGTCAAGATTTTCTTCAACAAGCCGGCCGGCCGGATTGCAGTTGAAGGCAGGAGGGTAAAAGGAATTGTATTTCCCGATGGTACAACGGCAGAAGCAGATATTGTGATCTCAAACGCCGACCTGCCTTACTCTTATCGCCAGCTTCTTCCCGATAAAAGAAAAGCCGACCGGATTGACAGGATGAAATTTTCGTGCTCGGCCATCACCTTTCACTGGGGAGTTGACAAGACTTATCCGCAGCTTGACCAGCACAATGTATTTCTTTCGGATAATTTCAGGGAAGGGCTTGAAAAAATATTCCGCGAAAAATCGGTGGGAAACGAGCCGTGCTTCTATGTACACGCCCCGGCAAGACAAGATCCTACTGCAGCACCTCCGCGACAGGAAACAATCTCCGTGGAAGTGGGCACCGGACATATCGACAACCTGCGTTATCAGGACTGGGTTGAAATCAGGGACAGGACAAGGAAGGCTGTTCTTGACCGGCTAAGGAAACAGGGACTTGACGACCTTGAAGATCATATAAAATTTGAAATCTGCCATACCCCCGAAAGCTGGGAAAACGGATGCAATATCTCAAGAGGCTCGGTATTCGGGAGCCTGGGTCACAACATATTCCAGATGGGATATTTCAGACCACATAACCGTCACGACAAATACCTTAACCTTTATTTCACGGGAGGCAGCACTCACCCGGGTAACGGAATACCCAACGTGCTCCTGTCCGCTAAGCTTGTTTCTGAACGAATATTAAAAGAAAATCCGGCATAAGTGAAGACTAACACCTACAAGGAGCAGTTTCTGCAAATTTTCAACTCAATTGATTTCGACAGCATTATTGATCACCCGAATATCCTGATTGCCGCCAGCTTCTGGGATTACGACAGGTACTGTGCGGCAAAAACCTGTTACAAGTTCATGAGAAAGATCGATGATCTGATCGACAACCATAAGGCATCCAATGAAAAGATCGCCCCTGATGAAAGAAAGGCATTTCTCACCGATGTAAGCAAATGGCTTGAAATGATCGTGATATCAGATGACTGCAATCCCGACAAAGAGGCTCTGAATAAAACTGTGGAGCGTTTCAGGATACCCTTATGGACACTTGAATCGTTTGCCAGATCGATGATTTACGACATTAACAACGACGGTTTCAAAACGCTTGAAGATTTCATCGAATATTCACAGGGAGCCTCAGTCGCTCCGGCTTCCATTTTCGTTCACCTGAGCGGACTGAAACAGGCTGGCGACGGATACAGGGAACCTGAATTCGATGTTAGGGAAGCCGCAACCCCCTGCGCATTGTTCAGTTACCTGGTCCACATAATCAGGGATTTCCAGAAAGACCAGTTGAACCACCTGAATTATTTTGCCGATAACCTCGTAGGGAAAAACGGCCTCTCAAGGCAGGATCTGAATGATATCGCACACGGGAGTCAGGTTACCGGCGGATTCAGGAACCTTATCAGGGAATACCACGGGATTGCTGACAAATACAGGAAGAAAACAATTGAGATAATGAAGAGAATTGGTCCGATGATGGAGCCAGCCTACAAGCTGAGCCTGGAGATTATCTTCAGCCTATATCTGATGGTGTTCGAAAGGATAGATCCGGTCAACGGCAGTTTCACTTCAGCAGAATTGAATCCTTCACCCGCTGAGACAAAAGACAGAGTGTTCGAAACGATTATGAATTTCAGTATTGAGTAACATCAGGCTGCCTAATAAGCAGCTGCAAAATCTTAAAAATCATGGGAAGATACGTTGACAACCACCTGATCAGGGATGAATCGGTGGTATTCGAAACACGGTTTCACTGGGTGATCTTCATTACCCTGAAATCTCTCTTCACACTCACTATCGCACCCTTGATACAAAGGGCAGTGTCGGAATTTGTAATTACAAACCGCAGGATAATTATTAAAACCGGTTTCATCGCCAGAAGAACATTCGAAATGAATCTTTCCAAAATAGAAACTGTGAACGTCGACCAGTCTGTTATGGGCAGGATCCTGAACTATGGTATTATTACTATCATCGGAACCGGGGGAACAAGGGAGATATTCCACAATATTTCCAAACCCCTTGAATTCAGGAAAGCCTTCCAGGAACTCTGCTGAAAAGACTTTAAGTCAAATGTTCTTCTTCTGGTTCGCTAATACTCTAATATTTAACATTTATTAACATCATTTTTCTATTTTATTGCATTATAATGCTTTAGACTACGTCTACTGTAGTGTTTTTTGGGGTTTCTGTCTTTTTTGTCCGTATTTTTTATCCTTTTTACGAACATTTTATGCATTAGTGATGTTTCTTGTTCTAAAAAGCAACACTAAAAAATTACAAAAATGAAAAAGACAAAATTAATTATAGGCCTGGCAGTGATTATGGGTTTAGTAACCCTGAGTTCCTGCGAAAAGGAAGAAGAAATGACTCCTATCAGTGAAATGACCATTGCACAGTATGCTTCAACTGAAGCCAATTTTTCAATTCTTGTGCAGGCCCTGTCGAAAGCCAATCTTGTTAACGTCCTTAACGGCGAAGGCAACTTTACGGTTTTTGCTCCTACAAATGAAGCATTCAACGAGCTTTTTACACAACTTGGAGTAAACGGAATAGAGGATCTGAGTGCTGAAGCGCTGACACCAATTCTCTTATATCATGTTCTCGGTGAAGAAAAGAAATCAACCATGCTGACCGACAGCTATTACAGCACTTTGAGTCCTGCCCAGGATAACTATTCGGTGCTTAAAGTTGGACTTACAGGCGGTGTAAAACTTAATAAGGAAACTTCGGTGATTATAGCTGATGTGGATGTAATAAATGGTGTTATTCATGCCATCGATAAGGTACTGCTTCCTCCAACTGTAGTAGACCATGCAATAAACAATGACTCTTTCAGTATTCTTGTTCAGGCTGTAGTCAAAGCCGGTTTGGCCGAAACTCTTCAGGGTGCAGGTCCTTTCACAATCTTTGCCCCCACAAACGAAGCATTTCAGACTCTCTTTACCGCTCTTGGGGTTACGGGTGTGGACGATCTTACTGCTGAACAACTAACTCCCATACTCCTTTATCATGTCGTAAGCGGCAATATAAGGTCGAACCAGCTTGCTGCCGGATCAGTTACCACTCTTAACGGCAATATAAACGTAACACTTACTCCGACACCTGCTATTAACGACACATCCG
>JAFGXK010000024.1 GCA_016936695.1 Bacteroidales bacterium
CCTCCCTGTCGGGTGAACGCATAACAGTATTGATAGGAGAGAGTCGGTTAGTCGGGTTGGTAAAATCGCACCGGCCCCATTTTATTATTTTCTGGCCTGCTGAAACATTCCACTTTGCACCGTTCACCTGAACCCAGGCTTCACGGATGTCCATACTGCTGACAGGTTCATTGAATTCAGCGCCGTACCTGAAACGGACGTCAGCAAATGCCTTAAAACCCTTACCTCTGCCTGTCTCGAACTTCAGGCCGATGTCAGAGAAGGCGGCAGGCACGTGTAACTTATCATCATCCTTGTCAGTCCAGCCATATAATCCGCCCCTGATAAATCCGCCAAGCACCACAGGAGAGGTGAAAATATCAATGTCACCGGCGTTAATCGTATCCTGTCCTCTGACCGGAATGCTTAACAAAAAAAGCAAAAGCGCCGGAATGACTGAAGTCTTCATTTTTCATTTTTTTACAAATGAACGATAAGAAATGACTCCCGTCGGTTCATCCGCTCTATCCGCACCTGTCCGGATGGATTTACTGGTGCGTCCCGCTTTGGCCGTACGTCTCTATTTTGAAATCCCGGTTATTTTTTCTCTGTAATTACTGGGCGTCCGACCAGTCTGACTCTTGAAAAAAGAATTGAAGGTGGTTTTTGAATTGAAGCCTGAATCCAGAGCAATTGCCAGAATGGTATAGTTATTATAATGAGGATCGTTAAACCTTTCAATGACCTCCCTTGTCCTGTATTCATTGACAAAAACAAAAAAGTTTTTCCTGTAGGTTTCATTCAGTACCTGTGTGATATGATGCCGGGTAATGCCGGTCTTCTGACTGAGATCGTGAATGGTCAGGTTGCCGTCGAGATATGGCTTTTTTGCTTCCATATAAGCCAGGAGCCGGGCCAGATATTTTTCAGCCTGAGCCTCCTTCAGACCGCTCCGGGTGTATTTCTCGGTTTCCTTCTTCTCACCGTTTTTTTCGCTTAGAAGCACTTCACCGAAAATAACAGGTTGTTTGATGCCATAAAAACTGTACACAATGCAAAAAATGGTTATAAATCCGAAGATGACAAAATAGGGATCAAATGGAATAAAGTTTCCGAGAATATCAAGACCGCCAAGAATAAACATTATGAAGTAAGCAACATAGAAACTGATGGTAAGGATCTTGAGCCAGTTAAGGGTGATACGCTGGGATGTGAAGGATGTAAGGTTTTTAAGGTTCGACTGATGTTTCTTTATTTTTATGAAAGAAAGAATGCTGTATATGGTTATGGATAGAAAAAATGAGATCGAGTAAACTATTCTGAGTGAGATAAGTTTGTCGGGTCTGAAAAAGCCTCCGAGGTCGCTTACGAGGGGCTCCGATCTGAATATCACCGATACGGTAAAGAAAACGAAGAAAGGCAAAAAATGGAGCAGTTCGACCGGCTTAAACCTTTTCTCAGTAATGGTCATGTAGCTTATATAGAGAAACAGCAGGGGGCCGTAAGTGAAAGTGATGAAAGGGAAGGAATACATTTCGATAACCTTGCTGTTCAGCAGGGCAAATATCATCTCCACGCAGAAAATAAAGAGCCAGGCTGCCATTACACGGTTTGCAAAAGTATATGGCTTTTTGGTCGAGATAAGCAGTCCTGCAAATAAAGACTGATATATCCCTATATATAAAACCGGCTCGATATTTACCATAATACAAAGGATCTGAAATCAGAAGAATTCTTTGACCGGTCTTCCGATTCTTTCCAAATATAGCCAAATTGAATCAATTAATTCCTTTATATTTGGAATTCATGATAGGCCCGTAATGCTTATCATGATAAATGTTATTCAGATATATCCGGCCATTATGAGCATACTCGTTAACAAGGATTCCAGAGTTCTGGTACAGGGTATAACAGGCAGCGAGGGCACCTTCCATGCCACCCAGATGATAGAGTACGGAACAGTGGTAGTCGGGGGAGTCACCCCCGGGAAGGGAGGAACAACGCACCTCGGCCTTCCGGTCTTCAATACCGTCAGTGAGGCAATCAAAGCAACGGGCGCTAATGTGTCGATCATTTTTGTTCCTCCTCAGGCAGGCGGAGATGCCATAATGGAAGCTGCAGCCGCAGGTATCGGACTTATCGTGGCAATTACGGAGGGAATCCCCGTAGCCGATATGGTTAAGGCAAAGGAATACATAAAGGCGTTCAGTTGCCGGCTGATAGGGCCGAACTGTCCGGGAGTCATCACTCCTGGGGAGGCCAAGGTGGGAATAATGCCCGGATTCATCCACAGGAAAGGACACATTGGGATTATTTCCAGGTCGGGCACTCTGGCATACGAGGCGGTCGACCAGATTACCAGTATGGGATTGGGTCAATCTACCGGACTGGGGATCGGCGGAGATCCTGTGGTGGGCACTTCCATCCTTGACGCGGTTAAACTGATGATGGAAGATAACGAAACAAGTGCAATAGTAATTATAGGCGAGATAGGCGGGACCATGGAAACTGAAGCAGCAGAATGGATAAGGGATAACGGGACAAAGCCTGTGATAGCTTTCATAGCAGGTCAGACAGCTCCAAAAGGAAGACGCATGGGACATGCCGGGGCAATAATAGGAGGGAAGGCCGACACTGCAGGCGACAAGATCAGAATCATGAAAGAATGTGGTGTACACGTTGTTGAATCGCCGGCTGATATTGGCAAAAAAGTGTCTCAGGTAGTAAAATAATGCCGGCTAATACTCCATTTCGTGTTTTTTCTATATTTGTAGGCCAGATTAGGAGATAACCAAATAGTATACACTAATGAACTTACTTGAAGGAAAAACAGCTCTTATAACCGGTGCATCAAGGGGAATAGGCAAAACCATTGCGATGAAGTTCGCCAGTGAAGGAGCATCGGTAGCAATTACGAACGTTGCCGAGGATGAGGAATTCCTCAATACTATCGAGGAATTAAAGGCACATAAGGTAAATGTCAGAGGTTACGTTTCCAATGCAGCTGACTTTGCTGATTCCCAGCGAGTGATCGAGGAGATTGTCAGGGATTTCGGCAGAATAGACATTCTGGTCAACAATGCCGGGATAACCCGGGACAATCTGCTTATGAGAATGACCGAAGAGCAGTGGGATCTGGTGATCGGCGTCAATCTGAAGTCGGTCTTTAATCTGACAAAGGCTGTCCTTCAGACAATGGTAAAGCAGAAAAACGGTTCCATAATAAACATGAGTTCGGTTGTAGGAGTTTCAGGCAATGCAGGTCAGACCAACTATGCAGCATCGAAGGCCGGGATGATTGGTTTTACGAAAAGCATTGCCAAAGAGGTTGGCTCGAGAAATATCAGGTGTAACGCAATCGCCCCGGGATTCATCATAACTGAAATGACGGAAAAACTGCCTCCCGACGTTAAAACCGAATGGATAAGCAAGATTCCGCTCCGTCGGGGAGGAACACCCGAGGATGTGGCAAACACCGCTGTTTTTCTGGCTTCCGACCTGTCATCATATGTGTCCGGACAAACAATTCATGTCTGCGGGGGAATGTTAACATAAGAAATATGCTATTTTTTGAATATTATTATTATATTTGTAGAACCGCAGGGCGCCTATCCTTATAGCACGAGGAAA
>JAFGXK010000251.1 GCA_016936695.1 Bacteroidales bacterium
AACCCCAATCATGACCATGGTAATGGTAATAACATTCTTCCAGCCTTGAGGTCTGAACTGTCAGAAGCCCCAATCATGACCATGGTAATGGTAATAACATTCTTCCAGCCTTGAGGGCTGAACTGTCAGAAGCCCCAATCATGACCATGGTAATGGTAATAACATTCTTCCAGCCTTGAGGGCTGGCCTTCCAGTAGCCCGGGTCTCGCCCCGGGATAAGGGCAATAATACCCATCCCACCCCGGAGGGGTGGCCTTCGGATTCATGGTCAAGCATACGCTGATAAAATGGTAATTCAGCAAATATTATCAAACAAGCAAGTACTCCTCCTTAAAGGGTATCATATTTTCATCAAGAAGTTCTTTCAATTCCTCTTTGAACGAAATCCTCCTGTGATGTTCTTCCTGATCTTGAATGTATTTTATAAGGACAGGCTTCATTGATATGTTGTATGTAAATGCACCATATCCGACCTGCCATCCGGGAAACAGCTTGAAAAGGTTCTTTTCCCTCTCCATCATTTCATGACTGGCCTTTTTAACGTCCCGTAAAAGATCAGCAAGAGTAATGGTCGTTGAAAAGTGCGTAAGAATATGAACATGATTTCCATATCCTCCGATCTGGTAAGGGTGGCATTCCCTTTTCCTCAAAATACCAACAATATAACCAAAAAGGGAACCCTGGTTTTCTAAATTAAGGAATTCGGTGTAGTCTTTACTACCAAAAACTATCTGGTAAAGAATCTGGGTGTAGGTTGACATATTTATTCCAATTAAAGTTAGCAGCACAACAAATATAAAGAAACTAATCCTAATAAGCAATTGGAAGTCAACCCTTCCAGGGTTGTACATGTTGTGTGGTGCCCTTTACCCGGGGTGAGACCCGGGCTACTGGAAGTCGACACCCCAGGTGTCGGGATTGGTTGAATTCATGTCTGGTATGGCTGAAAATTCCGGAAATACTAACCTAATATTTATATTGGGTGTCTTTCGCACAAAAGAAGATGGCATGGAACTTACCGATAAGGTTGCAGCCGGAAAAATGCTGAAGATAGTGGGACAGTAAAAATGTTTCGGGTAAGGAAATAAAAAACCCGGATTGACACTCAATCCGGGTTTTTTGTATTATGATCTTCTAATAAGCAGGCAGTTTATAACCGTTGTGGTATACAGGTGTGATCAGGGCATTTGCCGTTTCTGTAGCAAATGACTGTGTGGCGTCATTCCAGCTTACCTTTTCCCCTGTGCGGTATGCAATATTACCCATCTGGGCAACGAGAGCAACATTCCTTCCAATGTCAAGGCTTGCATTCAGTTTTTCGGGAGTGTTGTTCTTAAGGCAGTCGAGGAAGTTCCTGGTGTGAAGGTCAAGTCCGTTTCCAACATTTTTCTGTACAGGCACTGCTTCAATCTTCTGTTTTTCGGGAACAACTTCCCATCCCTGGCGGTCGAGCACGAGGGTTCCGTTCTCTCCTATGTACGACATTCCGTGAGGTCTCCTCCAGTTGCCAAGTCCGATGCCGATTGTATGTTCCCAGATCATGGTAAAGTCGTTGAAGTCGTATACGGCCGTCATGGTATCGGGAGTTACCATATCATCCTCGGGGAAGGCGTATTTGCCTCCAATTGCCATCACTGATGAGGGAATTGACTTGCCCATTCCGTAGAGTATGTAATCGATCAGGTGGACGCCCCAGTCTGTCATCAGTCCGTTTCCATACTCCCAGTACCATCTCCAGGTGAAATGGAAGCGGTTCATATTGAAAGGTCTTAAAGGGGCAGGGCCGAGCCAGGATTCATAGTCGATACCTGCAGGAACCGGTTCGTCAGCTACTTTGGGAACAGCGCCTTTCCAGTCAACATACGACCATGCCTTGCAGGTACGGATCCTGCCAAGCTTTCCTGATCTCAGGTAATTAATAGCGTCAACGAAATGGGGCTGGCTTCTTTGCCACTGTCCGACCTGGACCATCTTCCCGTGTTTCCGCGCAGCATTCCGCATTATGTTTATTTCGGCGATGGAATTACCCATGGGTTTTTCAACATAAACATGCTTGCCGGCTTCCTGTGCATGTACAAACTGAAGGCAGTGCCAGTGATCGGGAGTGCCTATGATAACTATATCAATATCTTTGTCATCCAGCATCTTGCGGTAATCCGAGTAATGCTTCGGAGCAGCAAAGCCAAGTTTTTCAATATCGGCTGTGCGACTGGCGAGGAGGTTTTTATCGATGTCGCACAACGCAACACACTCTACCTCGGGATTCTTCATGAATGATGCCAGGTTGCTGTATCCCTGGCTCCTGACTCCGATGAGTCCGATCTGGATCTTATCGTTCGGACCGGCCTTTCTTTTTCTTGCTTCAGCGAGCAAATCAACCGGAAGCACCGAACCGGCAGCAATGACAGATGCTGTTTTTAAAAAGTCCCTGCGTGATGAGTTCATAATTTTATTCATTTTTTGAGATATGCGTGGCAAGTTAATATTTTCCTGAAATAAGATCAAATTCTTTATGCATCTTTGTATATTCATTCTGTATAAGGCATCTCAATGTCAAGGCTACAGGAAATTTCAATAACAATTAAGCCAAATAACTGCATCATTAAATTACCGGCAATGAAAAGACTAAAGCTTCTTTTATCCGTTATGGTTTTATTTTTTATTCTGATAAATGCGGAAGCTCAGATTTCTTCACTTTCAGAACCAATCCCTCCCGACACTGCCATTATAATCGGGAAGCTTGACAACGGGCTTACATATTACATAAAGAAAAACAGTAAGCCTGAGCATAGAATTGAGCTAAGGCTGGTTATCAACGCCGGTTCCATTTGCGAGACGGAAGGTCAGCAGGGGCTGGCTCATTTTATGGAGCACATGTGTTTCAACGGTACCAGGAACTTTCCCAGCAACAAGATAATTCAGATGCTTGAGGAGATGGGAGTACGGTTTGGCTCGGAGATTAACGCCTACACCGGATTTGATGAAACCGTATATATGATAAAAGTACCCTCCGACAAGGAAGAGTGGATTGACAGGGGCTTTCAGGTGCTTGAGGACTGGGCTCACCAGGTGAGTCTTGATGAAAAGGAGATCGACAAGGAGAGGGGGGTTATTATTGAGGAATGGAGAATGGGACTTGGCGCAGATGACCGGATGCAATCAAAGTATATTCCAGTTCTTTTCAAGGGTTCAAGATATGCAGAAAGGCTTCCAATAGGAAAGATTGATGTGATAAAAAGCTTCCCTTATGACACGCTAAGGGCATTTTATGAAACATGGTACAGACCCGACCTGATGGCTGTGGTAGTGGTTGGAGATATTGATCCTGAAGCGGCCGAAAACAGGGTAAAAAAGTATTTCGGAAGTATAGAGAAGGAAAAGGAACCCAGGGCGAGAGTGGAATATCCGGTACCCGGAAATGAGGAACCTCTTGTAAGCGTGGTTACTGACAGGGAGGCAACAGGCAGCACAATTCAGGTCATGTTCAAGCACCCGGCTGCAAATTCCGTTACATATGGTGACTACAGGAGCTCTCTGTGCAGAATGATTTTTACTTCAATTTTAAATAAGAGGTTAATGGAGATCACCCGGAAGCCTGATGCACCTTTTCTTATGAGCGGATCGGAATATGGCTCATTTATAGGCCGTTCGATTGATGTGTACGGGTTATTTGCAGCAGCCAAGGAGAACAGGATTGAGGAGAGCCTCGAAGTTATGATGACCGAGAATGAGAGAGTAAGCAGGTTCGGGTTCACTGAATCCGAGCTGGAAAGGGAGAAGAAAGATATCTATACTATATATGAAAACGGGGCGATGGAGGCTGACAAAACAGAGTCAGGAACATTTGCCGACGAATTCATAAGGAATTACCTGACGCGCGAATCCATTCCGGGTTACCTTAAAGAATTCGAGCTGGTAAAGGAGTTGCTTCCGGGCATCACGCTTTCCGAGCTTAACGAAACCGGACGAAAGTGGACAACGGAAAACAACATGCTGGTGCTGGTCACCGCACAGGAGAAGGAAGGTGTAAGTGTGCCGTCGGAAAAAACAGTGACAGACATAATAAAATCAGTTAGTTCGAAGGAAATTGAACCCTATGTGGATGAGGTGGCTGATGTTCCACTGCTTGAAGATCTGCCGTTACCGTCTGCCGTTACCGTAAGGGTGGAGAACACTGTTTTCGGATTCACTGAACTGACTTTCGGAAATGGTGTCCGGATGATTCTGAAGCCCACAGAATTCCAGAATGACCAGATCCTTCTTTCATCCACAAGCCCGGGCGGAACGTCGCTCTATCCGGATAATGATATTATGTCGGCCATGCTGGCATCGACGGTTGTGACCCAGAGCGGAGTGGGCTCGTACGATTATATGGGCTTGCAAAAAAAGCTGTCGGGAAATACAGCGAAACTCACACCATTCATAAATGAGTTGAGGGAAGGAGTCAACGGAAGCTGTTCACCGAAGGATTTGGAAACCATGCTTCAGCTTAATTATCTTTATTTTACCGCTATCCGCAGGGATGAGGATGCGTTCAGTTCCTATGTTTCAAGGATGAGGAATATGATCCGGCCGATGAGAGCCAATCCACAGATTATCTTTACCGATACACTTACAAAGATTGTTACGATGAATTCCCCGAGGGAGATAGCTGTTCCTACTGAGGCCCAGCTCGATCAGGTAAACCTCGACCGGATAATCGAGATTTACAGGGACCGTTTTTCCGATGCCGGCGATTTTACTTACATGATGGTAGGGAATTTCAATACTGATGAAGTCATACCTTTGCTGGCGAAGTATATAGGCGGGCTGCCGTCGACCGGAAGGAAGGAAACATGGAGGGATGTAACACCGGAGTTCCCCGGGGGCCGTGTAATTGTTGATGTACCCAAAAATTCTGAGCCACAGAGCCTGGTGGCGATGGTTTGGAACGGCGACTTTAAATGGAAAGATAAGGAGCGCCAGGGCTTTGCCATGATGACTGACCTGATGTCGATAAAACTCAGGGAAGCAATGCGGGAGGAGCAGAGCGGTGTTTACGGGATCAGTTTTGAAGGCACTCCTTCGAAGTTTCCCACACCTGAATATACTTTGACCTCAAGCTGGGGATGTCATCCCGACAGCATATCGATGCTTACCCAAACAGTGTTCACGGAGATTGAAAAGCTAAGGAAGTCTGGTCCAACCGAGGAAGACCTGAACAAGGTTAAGGAAACACTTATAAGGGCAAGGGAAACAGCTATGAAAGAAAACAGTTTCTGGCTTTCGGCACTTCAGAGTCACTACATGTATGGCACAAGACTAAGGACTCTTGATGAATACAGAAGTTTTGTATACTCTTTTACTACCAAAGATATCAGGAAGATTGCGCTCAGGTATCTGAATACACGGAACTATGTGAGGGTGGCATTACTGCCTGCTCCGGGAGTGGTCGGAACCAATCCCTGAAACCGGGAAAACCGGCATACGCCGGCCGCAGTATTGGATGTTCGCGGATCAGGCGATATCAGAACAATCCGTGCAATTCCGCATTGATCTTGTCGATGACCTCGCTCAGGTGGTCGTTGTTATTCGGGAAATTGTAATGATCGGCTTCGATGATAAGCATTTTTCCCAGCTTGTACGACTGAATCCATGCCTCATATCTTTCGTTGAGCCTCTTGAGGTAATCGAGCCGTATTGAGTTTTCATACTCCCGGCCCCTTTTCTGGATCTGGTTTACCAGTGTCGGCACCGAAGCCCTGAGGTAAAGGATAAGGTCGGGCGGTTGGATGAGGGAGCTCATCAGGTTGAAGAGAGCAGTGTAATTATCAAAGTCACGGGTCGACATCAGTCCCATTGAATGAAGGTTGGGTGCGAATATGTAGGCATCCTCGTAGATGGTCCTGTCCTGGACAATATTCTCGTCGGTTTTTCTTATCTGGATGACCTGGTTGAAACGGGAATTAAGAAAGTAGATCTGCAGGTTGAACGACCATCTCTGCATGTCCTCATAGAAATCGTTGAGATAGGGATTATCATCAACATCTTCATAATGAGGAGTCCATCCGTAATGTTTGGCAAGAAGTCCTGCCAGTGTGGTTTTTCCTGATCCTATGTTGCCTGCTATTGCTATATGCATTTTCGGGGTTATTACTTTTCAGCCTCTAAAATACTAAAAATCCATAAAGTTCCTCAATAAATTCACGGGTGTTTGAGAGTCTGGGCACTTTGTTTTGACCTCCAAGTTTGTTAAGTGATCTGAGCCATCTGTTGAATGTTCCCTGGGGGACGCTTCTGACAACGGGCATCACAAGATTGATGTCCTTGTGTCGTTTGGCCTCGTAGTCGGAATTGACCGATTTGAGGTTTTCATCGAGGAGACGGGTAAATTTTTCAAGGTCATCGGGTTCCTTCTCGAATTCGATGAGCCATTCGTGAGTTCCTCTTGATAATTCTCCCATGTAAACAGGTCCGGCCGTATATTCAAGGATGGAAGCGCCGGTACCCTGACATGCAGCTTCGAGAGCTTTTTCGGCGTTTTCGGCTATCAGTTCCTCGCCGAAGGCATTTATGAAATGCCGGGTTCTGCCGGTTATGCGGAACCTGTATGGATTGGTACCGGTAAACATTATCGTATCGCCGATGAGATATCTCCACAGGCCTCCGTTTGTTGAGATCACCATGGCATAATTCACATTTTTCTGCACTTCTCCGAGAGTCAGTGCCGGCGGTGAATCTGATCCGACTTTTCCTGCAGGTATGAATTCATAGAAGATACCGTAATCGAGCATCAGGAGCATGTCGTTTTTTGCCAGATCGTCCTGGATTCCGAAGAAACCTTCAGAAGCGTTATATGTTTCCATATAGTGCATCTGATCGCCGGGGATCAGTTTTTTGTAGATTTCACGGTATGGGGTAAAGCTGATCCCGCCGTGAAAAAAAACCTCAAGGTTTGGCCACACATCCAGCAGGTTTGACTTGCCCGTATATGCGAGCACGCTTTTAATAAGTGTCAGGTACCATGAAGGAACACCTGAGAAACTTGTCACATTCTGTTTTGAAGCAATTTTTGTTATGATTTCGAGCTTTTCTTCGAAATCCTCAATAAGGGCGGTTGCCCGGTCTGGAGTCCTTATCAGTTCAATATAAAAGGGTGTATTGTTTAATAGAATTGCAGAGAGATCACCCGACACGGAATTGTTCCCAAGCTTGTTTATCCTGGAGCTGCCGCCAAGGGTAAGGGCTTTGCCGCTGAACATTCGGGTAGAGGGATAGTTCGAACAGTAGATGGCCAGGATATCCCTTGCAGCCTGGTAGTGGCATTTATG
>JAFGXK010000252.1 GCA_016936695.1 Bacteroidales bacterium
GAGTTGGGAATAAGCGTCAACTGTCTTGCCCTGGGTTCGGTACAGACGGAAATGTTTGAAAACGCCTTCCCCGGATTTAATGCTCAGATGGGTCCTGAGGAAATGGCCCGTTTCATAGTCTGGTTTGCCATCAACGGTCACCTTTTCTTCAATGGCAAGGTCCTTCCCGTTGCTGCTTCTAATCCATAGAATTTTCTCCCTCTGCAAAACCGTTACGAATAAGTCTTAATCTCAATCTTCCCGTCGAGTGCAAGCAATCCGTTGAATGCCAGAGCCCTTATCTCATCTTCACCCGGAAACAGAACTACTTTGGCAATGAATTCTACTTTGCTCCTGATCCTTTCAACATGTGATTCCTGATATGCGAGTCCGCCGGTAAGGATTATTGCATCAACATCACCGTCGAGCACGGCAGCCATGGCTCCTATTTCCCTGGCAATCTGGTAAGCAAGGGCTTCAGTAATCAGAATTGCCTTTTCATCCCCGCCTTCTGCCATTTCACACACCTGTTTGAAATTATTGGTTCCAAGATATGCCAGCATTCCCCCCTTTCCTGTGATCATCTGTTTCAGCTCATCATAGGAATATCTTCCACTGAAGCAAAGGTCGATCAGCTGCCGCGCAGGCAGACCGCCTGAGCGTTCGGGAGAGAAAGGTCCGTCGCCATGCAGGGCATTATTTACATCAACCACTTTCCCTTTTCTATGTGCTCCCACACTGATACCGCCGCCCATATGTGCCACAACCAGATTCAGTTCCTCATAACTCCTGCCGGCATTCGACGCAAATAAACGTGAAACGGCTTTCTGGTTCAGCGCATGGAAAATGGATACCCGTTCTATCTCAGGATGACCTGAAATCCTGGCTACAGGAAGAAGCTCATCAACCACGACGGGATCGACGATGAATGCTTTGGCTCCCGGAAGATAAGAAGCTATGTCTGAAGCGATTAGTCCGCCAAGATTGCTTGCATGTTCGCCCCTTGCAGCTTCAACCAAGTCGTCCCTTAGCTTCTGATTTACCTCATATATTCCTGATTCAATAGGTTTTACAACCCCTCCCCTTCCGACCACGGCGGAAATAAAAGTCAAATTGACATTTCGGGTGGTCAGCTCTCCCATTATCAGGTCCTTTCTGTAGTGGAACTGATCGGCTATCCTCGGGAAGCCGGCAAGGTCTTCCGGCAAATGCCGCAACGTTTTTTCAAACAGAATTTCATCCTCTTCAAACAGGGCAAATTTAGTTGAAGTAGAACCTGGGTTGATTGCCAATATTAACCTCTTAGACATACAGTTATAAGTTGATATTATCCTGTCATGGAATCTGTTTCAGGCCATCAGACAGGCAAGTGCAATACAGTAGAATTTCGACATCTCGCTTTCACTCCTCGACATTACTATTACAGGTTTCTCAGTTCCGCGAATCAGTCCCGCCAGCTCTCCTCCTGCGAAAAGCATTAGTCCCTTGTAAAATGGATTTGAGGATTCAAGCGACGGGAAAAGGAGAATATCTGCCTCACCGTTGACCGGAGTTTCCACTCTCTTGATCTCAACACTTTTCTTATCGCAAGCCAGAAAAATATCGAGGGGGCCGTCCATTAGGCATTCTGCGAAATGACCCTCCCTGGCCATTTTCATCATTACACTGTAATCGCTGTTGCTGATAAAGTGTCGGCTTGGCTTTTCCGTAGCAGAAACAAGGGCTATCCTGGGCTTCCTGATGCCGAACCTTCTGGCCATTTCCAGTGCATAATTCGCCATGGCGATCTTTTGCTCAAGCGATGGTACAGGTATAACGGCCGTGTCGGTGATAAACAGCAACTTATGATATAAAGGAATTTGAACTGCACAGACGTAACTGAGGACTGCTCCGGGAATCATGAGTCCGTCTTTTTTATCCAGAACGGCCTTAAGGAATTTATCGGTTCCGACAAGTCCTTTCATGGCGATATCAGCATCGCCAGAGCGGGTCATTCTGATAGCCAGACTGGCAGCTTCCGATTCATCAGGCGAGTCCACCAGGGAGAAAAGAGAATAATCAATACCAGCCCTTCTGCAGATATTTTTTATTTCTGCCTGCTGACCTATCAGGATAGCATCTATCAGCCCGTAGCTTGCAGCTTTGTGGATTGCTCCTATCGTATTGGCATCCTGGGCCCAGGCTACAGCGATCCGATGCTTGCGGTGAAACGAAAGCACTTTTTCAACCATCTGGTCCAGAGTGCGGATCATGACACAACTATAGGATTGATGCTGCTGCAAGCAGTATGCTGTCGTACTTAGCCTGTTCCGAATCTGATCGTGATGTTAGTACAATCGGGACCTTGGCACCCAGTATCATTGATGCAACCTTAGCCTGAGCAAAGAATACCAGAGACTTATAGAGAACGTTACCCACTTCGATATCGGGCATAAGCAAAAGATCGGTATCTCCGGCCACCTCACTCTTTATTCCCTTATGTTGTGCACTCTCGAGGCTAACTGCATTATCAAAGGCAAGCGGACCGTCAATAATGCAATTCCGGATCTGTTCACGCTGGTTCATCTTCGACAGCAGAGCTGCATGAAGAGTTGCTTCCATATTCTCATTAACCATTTCAACGGCTCCCAGGACTGCCACTTTCGGCATAATATATCCCAGACGGTTAAGGAAAGAAACTGAATTGTTCACTATCGCGATCTTATCCTTGAGATTGGGAGCTATATTCATTGCCACATCGGTTACTCCAATGAGCTTATGGTAAGTGCCCACCTCGAAAAGGGCGATATGGGAAAGCAGGCTTCCTGTTCTGAGGCCCCATTCCTTGTTAAGTACAGCCTTCAGAAGGGTTGAGGTGCCTACCTTGCCTTTCATGAGAATGTCGGCCTGCCGCCCGCTCAGCATCCTGACCGATTTTTCGACGGCTTTGTCGATTTCGGGTTCATGAATTATGGAGAGCTCTGATATATCATAGCCTAATTCAGAACATATACCCCGTATTCCATCGCTGTCGCCAATGAAAACCGGCTCGATGATTCCATCCCGCCATGCCCTCAGAACAGCTCCAAGGGAATGTTGGTCGTGGGCAACGGCAAGAACCAGTTTCCTGACCGGTTTTCCTGTCACGATACCCTTCAGGTCGGACATGTTTCTTAGAACCATAAAAAACGTCGTTATTAATTATTTATCACACGGTATGGTGCTCCACTATATACCTGGTATCCATTGCTATCACCAACTCCTCGTCGGTGGTGATCGTCATCACGGTAGCCTTTGATCCCTCCTTTGATATAATTTTATCCTTGCCCTTGACCCCGGCATTTTCCTGGCGGTCAAATTCTATACCCAGCGCTTCCATATCGGAACAGATCATTGCTCTCATTTTATGATCATTCTCTCCCACTCCTCCCGTAAAAACAAGCAGGTCGAGTCCGTTGAGGACAGCATAATAGGAACCTATGAACTTTCTGACCTTGTAGGCATACATGTTAAGTGCGAGGAGTGCCTTTTCATTTCCTTCGGCAGCAGCCAGCTCCAGGTCGCGCATATCGGACGAAAGGCCCGATATTCCTGCAACTCCGCTCTTCTTGTTGATCAGGTTATTGACTCCGGTCACATTCAGATGTTCCTTGTCGGCGATAAATATCAGAACACCGGCATCGATCTCGCCCGTCCTGGTACCCATTATAAGCCCGTCGACCGGTGTGAAACCCATTGAGGTATCTATCGACCTGCCGTTCTGAATGGCTGTAATTGAAGCCCCGTTACCCAGATGGCATGTAATGATCTTCAGCTTTTTAACATCCTTGCCAAGCAATCCGGCGGCTTTTGATGCTACAAATTTATGACTTGTTCCGTGGTACCCGTATTTTCTTATCCTGTATTTTTCATAATACTCGTACGGAAGTGCATACATGAATGCGTAATCAGGCATTGTCTGGTGGAACGAAGTGTCGAACACTGCAACCTGTGGTACTCCGGGAATAAGTTTCTCAACCGACAGAATTCCCTTGAGGTTAGCCGGATTATGAAGCGGTGCAAGCTCACTGTTGATTTCAACCTGCCTTTTAACCTCATTGTCGATAAGAACGCTCTCCTTGTAACTCTCTCCGCCGTTCACAACGCGGTGACCAACCGCCTTTATCTCCGTAACATCCTTTATGACCCCGCGTCTGGGATCGGTAAGAACCGACATCACCATATTAATACCCAGAGTGTGATCAGGAATATCACTTATTACCTTGTATGGTTCTTTGCCAGCCGGCTTATGAGTCAGAATACTGTCGTTTAATCCAATACGCTCAACAAGACCTTTTGCAAGAAGCATCTGGGTCGTTTCCGCCATCTCAAACAGCTGATATTTGATCGAGGAACTGCCGCAATTCAGAACAAGAACAATCATTTTAATGTCTTTATAAATTATAATTTACTAATACTATTTCTTTGCGGCCGCCTGATTTGCAGTAATTGCAATCATGCTTACTATATCGCTTACAGAACAACCTCTGGAAAGATCATTTATGGGTGCAGCCATTCCCTGCAGAATGGGGCCGATGGCTTCAGCATTTGCAAGCCGCTGGACCAGTTTATAGGCAATATTCCCGCAATTAAGGTCAGGGAAGACCAGAACATTGGCCTGCCCTGCGATCTGGCTTCCAGGGGCTTTTTTCTGCCCTATGGCAGCGACCAGAGCCGCGTCACCCTGGAGTTCGCCGTCAATCATCATATCCGGAGCCATTTCTTTTGCTATTCTGGTTGCATTGACAACCTTGTCAACCATCTCATGTCTTGCGCTTCCTTTTGTGGAGAAGCTCAGCAATGCTATTTTAGGCTCGAATCCGCATATTGCCCTCGCGGTCTGTCCTGCCGCCACGGCTATCTCCGCCAGTTCCTTATCTGTAGGGTCAGGATGCACAGCTCCATCGGCAAATATAATAACCCCGTTTTCCCCGAAACTCTTGTCCTGAAGAATCATTATAAAAGCACCTGAGACTACTGAAATGCCCGGGGCTGTCTTGACATACTGAAAAGCGGGACGCAACACATCGCCAGTGGCATGATCTGCTCCCGACACCTCTCCGTCGGCATCTCCATTCTTGATCATCAGCACGCCGAGATAAAGGGGATCTTCAATAAGCTTCGCTGCTTCTTCCCTGGTCAGACCCTTGCTCTTCCTTAACTCGACCATCATATCTATGTAATGTTCTTTCTTGTCATGAGATACAGGATCGACTATCACAGCCCGGTCGAGATTCTTTAAGCCGAACCGTTCAGCTTTCGATGCAATATCCTTAGGATCCCCTATAAGAATTATCTGTGCAAGTCCCTCGGCTATGGCAATATCGGCAGCTTTCAGATTCCTCTCCTCATATCCTTCGGGCAGAACAATGCGTTTATTGAATTTTTTAGCGTTCTGTTTTATTTGATCAATTAGTTCCATTGTATATCAATAAGTTAAAATTTAACACATAATGCTCTAAAAGTAGAAAAAAAAATCCCTGCTTACCAAGTGAATCAGATGATTATTTTCAGCCGGGTTATCAACTGAAAAAAAACATTAAGGAAGTAACCCGTTTCAGGTTAGAAATAAAATCATTTTTTAAATTTGCGGATCAAAAATGTTATTTACATGGAGTTTCCGGTTGAAAAATTTAATTCGCTCAGAGCTTCTCTTGAGGGCGATCTCAAATACGACAAGGTAAGCAGATTAATATATGCCACAGATGCTTCGGACTACAGGGAAGAGCCGGTAGCAGTGACATGGCCGCTTAATGCGTCTGATATAAAGAAGATTCTTCGTTTTGCTTCGCAGGAGAAAATCGGGGTCACACTGAGAGCGGCGGGAACGTCTCTGGCAGGACAGGTTGTGAGTTCCGGAATAATAGTGGATATCTCAAGGTATATGAACAGGATCCTCGAGATTAACAGGGAGGAGCACTGGGTAAGGGTTGAACCAGGGGTCGTTCTTGACGAACTGAACATGTACCTGAAACCGTTCGGGCTCTTTTTCGGCCCCGAAACCTCCACTTCAAGCAGATGCAACATGGGCGGAATGCTGGGAAATAATTCATGCGGCTCCCACTCTCTTGTCTATGGTTCAACAAGGGATCACACCCTCGAGATAAAGGCTCTTCTGAGCGACGGGAGCGAGGTAACATTCGGTCCGGCAGACAGGGATACCTTCAACAGTAAATGTTCACAGAACGATCTGGAAGGCAGTATTTACAAAAATATCAGGGATATGCTGAGCAATCCCGCAAATCAGGCATCAATAAGGGAGGGATATCCCGATCCGCGAATACCAAGAAGAAATACAGGATATGCCCTCGATCTGCTGCTCGATTCGGAGATCTTCAACAGCAGTTCCGGCAAACCATTCAATTTCTGCAAGCTGCTCGCAGGTTCGGAAGGCACTCTTGCAGTGACGACCGAAATAAAGCTCAATGCGGTTCCTCTTCCTCCTGCGTTCAAAACAATGGTATGTGTTCACCACTTAAACAGGGATGAAGCATTCCGCGCCAATCTCATTGCTCTCAAGTTCAAACCCACTGCGGTTGAACTTACCGACGACAGGATACTTGAGCTCACAAAGGAAAACCTTAGCCAGCGCAACAACCGCTTCTTCATTGAAGGTAATCCCGGCGCAATAATGATGGTTGAATTTGCAAGGAATACCCAGGAAGAGGCAGATTCAGTTACTTCGGCAATGATTGAAGCGCTCAAGGCAGAAGGTTATGGTTATGCCTATCCTGTTTTAAGGAACTCGGATATGTCGAAGGCATGGGAACTGCGGAAGGCAGGGCTTGGCGTTCTCGGCAATATGAAGGGTGATGTAAGGACGGTCTCCCTTATAGAAGACACATCGGTACGGGTGGAGGATCTGCCGGCCTATATGGATGATTTTGCAAAGCTTCTGGCCGCTCACGGCAAAGATTCGGTATATCATGCCCACATAGGAACAGGAGAACTTCATATCCGCCCGGTTCTCAATCTCAAGGATCCGGCGGATGTAGAGCTTTTCAGGACCATCGGTCTCGAAACGGCACAACTCGTAAAGAAATACAGAGGTTCACTCAGCGGAGAACACGGTGATGGAAGACTGAGGGGAGAATTCATTCCCCTGATACTTGGTGAAGAAAACTACAAGCTTCTCAAGGAACTGAAAGCAGCCTGGGATCCTGAGAACATCCTTAATCCAGGCAAAATAGTCGATACACCCCAGATGAACACCTTCCTCAGGTACAAACCCGGGACTGTGACTCCGCAGCTTGAGACCATATATGATTTTTCTTCCACCGACGGTATAATAAGGGCAGCTGAAAAGTGCAACGGATCAGGCGATTGCCGCAAATCCCTGAAGATCGGAGGAACCATGTGCCCAACCTTCATGGTCACAATGGACGAAGACAAGTGCACAAGGGCCAGGGCCAATGTGCTCCGGGAATTCCTGAGCATGAGAAATGGAGATCCGTGGGACCACAAGGAGATATATGACATTCTCGACCTGTGTGTGGGATGCAAGGGATGCAAGGCTGAATGCCCTTCAGGTGTCGATATAGCAAAACTGAAATCAGAGTTTCTCCAGCACTGGTACGACAAACACGGAATCCCGCTCCGGACCCGGCTTATCGCCTACATCACAACCTTTAACCGAATTGGCTCGCTGGTACCTGCTATCTACAATTTCTTCCTGAAGAACAAGCTGTTTTCGGGACTGCTGAAAAAGACAATAGGATTTGCCAGTGAAAGATCGATACCGCTTCTTTTCAAAACCACGCTCAGAAAATGGCTGAAAAAAAATCTTGCATCACTCAATCCCTCAAATCCTGCTGGAGAAGTGTGCCTGTTCATCGATGAGTTCACCAATTACAATGATACTGAGGCAGGTATTGCGGCTGTCAGACTACTTACCACTCTTAACTATGAGGTTATAACAGCGCAGCATAACCTTAGTGCCAGGACATTCATTTCCAAGGGATTACTCAGAAAAGCGAAAAAGATTGCCATCAGCAACATCAATGCTTTCTCAGATATCATTAATGACAAAACCCCGCTTGTCGGCATTGAACCTTCAGCAATTCTCGGATTCCGGGATGAATATCCCGATCTGGCAGGCAACGGACTGAAGGAGAAAGCCCTGAAGATAGCAAAGAACAGCTGGATGATCGACGAATTCATTTCCAGGGAATTCAAAGCCGGCAGGATCAAAAAGGAATCGTTTACGGATAAAAAACTTGAAATCCTTCTGCATGCACACTGTCAGCAGAAAGCCATCTCCTCATCAGCCTGTTCGATTGAAATGCTTTCAATACCCTCAAATTACAAGGTTACGGAGATACCTTCAGGATGCTGCGGCATGGCCGGTTCGTTCGGATATGAGAAGGAACATTTCGAACTGTCGAATAAAATCGGAGAACTTATCCTTTTCCCTGAAATCAGGAATAGCGGAAGCGAAGTACAGATTGCAGCACCCGGCACCAGCTGCAGGCATCACATCAAGGACGGAACGGGAAGAACGGCCAAACCGCCGGTAGTCATACTCTACGAAGCGCTGAAAAAGCAGACGAATTGAATGGTTTATTAGTTATTCAAGGTTGCTGGTTGCTGGTTGCTGGTTGCTGGTTGCTAAAGATTAATTGTAAAATTATCCGCATCAGCAGCTGCCGGGAACTTGCTTCGGAATTCATTCAGCTCTTCAATGCTGAGTTCGCATGAGACTATGCATTCTTGGTACAACTCTCCGGAGGCCATAATTTCTCCCTTTGGTCCGATCATCATCGAATCGCCTGAATATTTAATATCCATGCCGTCTATGCCCGTGCGGTTGACACCAGCAACAAAGCATTGATTTTCAATAGCTCTTGCCTTAAGCAGGGTAAGCCAGACATCCCTCCGGGCTTCGGGCCAGTTTGAAGAGTTGATGAGAAGGTCATAATCGTTCCTGTTCCTGCTCCAGACAGGGAAGCGCAGGTCGTAGCAGACGTTGGGACAGACCCTCACCCCCCTGTACTTAAATACCACCCTTTCGGAGCCCGGAGTATAATTCACCTCCACCCCGGCCTGTTTGAATAAATGCCTTTTGTCATAGTTGATCTGTCCGCCTTCAGGCGAAATGAACACCCAACGGTTGAAATGGTTTCCACCTTCAGCAACCATATAGCTTCCGGCGATAGCGAAGCCTTTCTCCCGGGATGTGTTCTGCATCCATTCAAAGGTAAGTGACCGGGGGTTCTCGGCAAGTGTATCCGCTGCCGGCGAGAAACCGGTATTGAACATCTCGGGAAGTATAACGAGCTCAGTCCCGTCAGGAACTCTGCCCAGCATTTCAGAAAGCTTTTCAAAATTACCCTGTTTGTCCTCCCAGAGGATGTTGTACTGAATAAGAGATATTTTCATGTCAGATTTTTTTGGACGATATAAAAATAATGCAATTCAGGTAAATCCCAGAAATGTATTTAAGGAGTTTACAATCACACGAATTTTTATCGATTAACAATAACTGGCTTATTGTTAATCGATAATTTCTTTACCTGAAACGATAACAATTTTGACAAGTATTATAGGCGATGTATGATGTTTTGGGACGGAAGGCGCCTGACTGCCTGCTGGTGCAGCCAGTCAGACAGGGAAGACAGAAGCCGGAAGACAGAAGCAGGTCGTTCAGCTGGTAAATCTGCGTAAATCTGCGAGAACATCTGCGAAAATCTGCGAGAACTTTTTTCTAATGGAGATTTTGCAATGGGCAATGTTGCATGCAAGCATCTGGTAATCCAAAAAAAGATCACATTTCCTGTCACGTTTCGCAAATATGATACGTATATGTAGTTGTAAGCAATTTTGAGAAAGCTTCTGTTCGATAAGGATTGTGAAATTTGGAAAGCGCAATTATGCAACTTATTTAATTTTTCATCTTAAATAATAGATTAAACCATGAATAAGACATTGCTGACTTTATTTTTAACCGGAGTCTTAATATCCTGTAATAAAAGTGATGATAATACAGATTGTGACTTAATTGGTTCATGGAAATTAATCGAGGTTTTAATTGATCCAGGTGATGGAAGTGGGACTTTTCATAGTGTTTCGAGCGAAAAAATACTGGAATTTCGAACTGATGGAACTGTATGGTCGAATGGATCAATATGTGATATGTCAATTGAATCAGTTTCTTCAAGTTCCGGAACATATTCGCTTTCTGACTCGACCATAAATTCATCTGGTTGTCCAGATACTCCTATAAAGATTAGATTTCATAAAGTTGGATCAACATTGACAGTAAGCTACCCTTGCGATGAGGCTTGCATTTCAAAATACGTAAAAAAATAAACCTGCTTACAATAAACAGGGATAAATAACCTAATCCAGCACCTATTTACAAATAACGACATGAAGAAAAATCTTACCTTAATTCTGTCCGGACTGGCAATTATTTTCCTTGCCGTCTCCTGTTCAAAGGAAAACAATGAAGAACCCGACCTGACACCAAAAGACATTACCCTCTCTGCTGCAGCGCCCGTTGCCATTCAGAGCAGCAATGAGTTCGGCATAGAGCTATTTACAAAGGTGACTGAATCGGAAAACAAAAACCTCATGCTTTCGCCCCTCAGCGCAAGCACTGCGCTTACAATGCTTCTTAATGGTTGCGGTGGTGATACATACTCACAACTGCAGGGTACACTTAAATATCCCGCCGTTATGAACATTTCCGAAATCAACGAAGCTTACAAGAGCCTTGTCGGCCAGTTGCTGGTTATCGACCCGAAGGTACAGCTCGCTCTTGCAAACGCTATCTTCTACCGCAACGGATTCAATGTAAAACCTCCGTTCCTTGCAACAATGAGCAATGACTACAAGGCAACAGTCGAGGCACTTGACTTTGCAGCTCCTTCATCCCTTACAAGGATCAATAAGTGGGCCAGCGACAATACCAATGGAAAAATACCTGAAGTATTAAGTGAGATCTCAGGGGATGCAGTAATGTTCATCATGAATGCCCTTTATTTCAACGGCGACTGGAGCTACCAGTTTGACAAATCCCTGACGGATGAACTTCCCTTCCATCCCGACGGCAATAGCACGACTGATGTCACCACAATGAAAGGTGAAGTGGGTTCAAAGGTTGCCTACGGCAATGGTTTCAGGGCAATTGAAATGCCTTACGGACAGACCAACTTCACAATGGTTGTGATGGTCCCGGACGAAACCCTCAGTGCCTTTTATCCTTCCTTTACATACCAGGTATGGGATCAGCTAACCTCTGACCTCGATGCGCATACTGAATTCGGCAAGACAATTGTAACTATGCCAAAATTCAAATTCTCTTACGAGAAATTCCTTAATGACCAGTTAAAGAGCATGGGAATGGTTGATGCTTTCACCGAGTATGGGGCAGATCTTTCAGGAATATCCGACGATCAGATATATGTCAGCTTCGTGAAACAGAACACTTTCGTAGAGGTTGATGAGGAGGGAACAGAAGCGGCAGCAGTGACAACAGTCGCTATATATGAGTCAGTCGGGTCATCGCAACCACAGCAATTTATTATCGACAAGTCATTTATCTTTGCCATAAGAGAGCGTATGACAAATACCCTGCTGTTCATTGGACAGGTTTTGAATCCCCAGGAATAAAGATAGCTTCGAAACGCGAATCTGGCAGAACCGTCAGAACTGGCAGAGCCAGTTTTGCACCTTTAGTCCTGCATCTTTCGTCTTGCGTCATAAATCCCCGAAAAAATTCACATTTCCTGTCACGTTTCGCAAATATGATTCGTATATGTTTTCCTGACTTGTGACAATTAGTGCGTCTGGTATTTGATCAGGCTCATTTTATAATAACCTGATCGAGTCAGTGATGACAGCAGGAAAGGCGGAAATGATTGTATTCCTGTAAGCCAATATC
>JAFGXK010000253.1 GCA_016936695.1 Bacteroidales bacterium
CGTTCCATAACCGAGATGCTCGCTGAACCTGAAGAGATTGAAGAGGCTCAAAAAGAAGGTGTGAAAATACATTTTCTGGTGGCGCCCATGGCGATTGCCAGAGAGAACGGCAGGGTAGCAGGCGTACAATGTATCCGAACCCGTCTTACAGAGCCTGATACCACAGGTAGACGAAAACCAATTCCTGTTGAAGGGTCCGAATTTTTCATTGAGGCAGATATTGTGATTCCGGCCATCGGCCAGGAACCGGATCTTGAATTCCTGGGCAAGGAGCCGGGTATTGAAATATCCAGATGGAATCTTCTTATGGTCAACCCTGAGACACTCCAGACCAGCATTCCAGGGATCTTTGCCGGAGGCGATGTTATTACCGGCCCTGCAACCGTAATAGAAGCAGTCGATGCGGGAAAGCGCGCAGCCAGATATATAAGTAAATACCTTCAGGGAGAAGAACTTCCGTCTGAATGGCAGGAAGAGCCTCCGATAGGGACTAACTGGGTTGAGATCAGGAATGATGAACCGACAAGGCATCGTTTAAAAGTCCCGACCATGCCCGTGGAAAAAAGGCTTTCCGGATTTGAAGAAGTAAATCTTTGTGCTGACGATAAAGATGCCATGGAAGAGGCTGCCCGTTGTCTCAACTGCGGCGGATGCTGCGAATGTTACGAATGTGTAAAGGTTTGTAAAGCAGGGGCAGTCACTTTTGACACTCACATGGAAAATGAGCAGACAGTTGATATAAATGTTGGTGCTGTTATACTGTCTCCCGGGTTCCAGCCTTTTGACCCTTCTAAATATCAGGCTTACCATTATTCAAAATATCCGAACGTGATTACCAGCATGGAGTTTGAGCGCATCTTGAGTGCCACAGGTCCCTATCAGGGACATCTTGTAAGGCCCTCGGATGAAAAGGAACCGAAAAAGATTGCATGGCTCCAGTGCGTTGGCTCAAGGGATGTACACGGATGCGACCATGGCTACTGTTCTTCCGTATGCTGCATGTATGCCATAAAGGAAGCTGTTATTGCCAAAGAACATGCCGGAAGCAATCTGGACTGTGCTGTTTTCTTCATGGATATGCGTACGCACGGCAAGGACTTTGAAAGATATTACGATGACGCAAAAATGAAACATGGTGTCCGTTTTATTAATTCAAGGGTGCCGACAATTGATTTCGTGGAAGGCAGTGATGATTTGTCTGTCCAGTATGTGACAGAAGACGGAAAGATTACTGAAGAGATATTTGACATGGTAGTACTTTCTGTTGGTATTGAGATTTCATCTGAACAGGTTAAGCTGGCAGGTGATCTTGGCATTCAGCTTACTGAAGGCAACTTCTGCGAGACAGAGTCCTTTAGTCCTGTAGATACCTCAAGAGAAGGCATATATGTATGCGGAGCATTCCAGGGCCCGAAAGATATCCCTCAATCGGTCATAGAAGCAAGTTCGGCGGCGGCAAAGGCGGGCGCCCTGTTGAGTGAAGCAAGAAATACTGAAACAAAAACAAGGGAATTCCCGTCCCAGAGGAATATAGCAGGGGAAAGGCCTCGTATCGGGGTTTTTGTATGCCATTGCGGTATCAATATAGGAGGTGTAGTCGATGTCCCCGCAGTACGTGATTACGCAGCCTCGCTTCCATTTGTCGAATATTGTACCGATAATCTTTTCACATGTTCACAGGATACCCAGGATACTATTGCCCAGGTGATCGAAGAAAAAAGGCTTAACCGTATTGTGGTAGCAGCCTGCACTCCCAAGACCCACGAGCCTCTTTTTCAGGAGACCATGGTAAATGCGGGGTTGAACAAATATCTTTTCGAGATGACAAATATAAGGAATCAGGATTCATGGGTCCATAAGGATAATCCCGAAATGGCGACGGAAAAGGCCAGGGATCTTGTTCGCATGGCTGTGTCAAAGGTTGCCCTAATGGAACCCCTTTATGAAGCTGAACTGGAAGTTAACCAGAAGGCTCTTGTGATTGGCGGCGGGATTGCCGGGCTAGTTGCAGCAAAAAGCCTGTCGGCACAGGGATACGAGGTATGTATTGCTGAGAGGTCATCATCTCTGGGTGGCCAGGCTCTTAACCTCTTCAGGACATGGAAGGGAGAAGATATTCAGCTGCACCTGAATGAACTGATAAAATCGGTTGAGTCGGATAAAAATATTGATATACACCTTGAGACTGAATTGAGCAATGTTGACGGTTTTGTTGGTAATTTCGTAACTACATTGAAATCTAATGACAGTGAGGAGACCGTCGAGCATGGCATAGCGGTGATCGCCACAGGAGGAAAGGAATTCAAGCCCGATGAATACCTTTATGGAAAAGATCCAAGGGTTGTCACGCATCTTGAGCTGGACCAAATGTTTATCAAAAATGATTCATCGCTTAAAGACATCAGGAATGCCGTCTTCATCCAGTGCGTGGGTTCCAGGGAGCCTCAAAGGCCTTATTGTTCAAGGGTCTGCTGTTCCCATTCCATAGAGAGTGCCCTGCATTTAAAAGAGCTGAATCCTGAGATGAATGTCTTTGTTCTGTACAGGGATATCAGAACATACGGTGAAAGGGAGTATCTCTATAGAAAGGCACGGCTGGCCGGCATTATCTTTATCCGTTTTTCAAAGGATCAGAAACCGAATGTGATGGCAGGACAGGAAGGACTTCAGATAGAGGTGAATGATAAAATACTTGGAGAGACAGTAGTTCTGAAAGCCGATCTTCTGGCCCTTGCTACAGGGATAGTATCCAACGACGAAGAGAACCTCGCTCAGCTCTTTAAAGTGCCTTTGAACGAAGACGGATTCTTTGTCGAGGCCCATGCAAAGCTCGGGCCTTCGGAATTTGCCACAGGCGGTGTATTTCTGTGCGGTATGGCCCATTATCCAAAACCCATCGATGAATCCGTGGCGCAGGCTGAAGCTGCTTCTTCCCGCGCCGTCACA
>JAFGXK010000254.1 GCA_016936695.1 Bacteroidales bacterium
ACACCGCCTGAAGCGGTAACCGATACAGAGCCAGTGTTATCTCCAAAACAAATAACATCCGTCTGTTCAGACACCGAACCAAGTAGCGGCTCCGGCTGATTAATTACAAAAGGTACCATAACGATACACGATGAGGCATCCCTTATGGTAACATAGTGATTACCAATGGGTATTCCTGAAAAGAAACCTCCCGGCTGATAAGCACCGCCATCGAGGGAATATGTATAGGGAGGCTGACCAGTACCCGCATTGGCAGCTACACTTGCCGATCCGTCAGATGCTCCGTTACATGTTACATCCTGACTGGAGACCAAGTGACCTGAAAGATCTGAAATTGCGACGTTCAGCATCACCGAGCCGGTGCATGAGTAATTATGCCCGACAGAGACCGAAACGGTTCCTTCCTGCTCTTCTCCCCATCTTACAGTGACAAAATTATCAAAGGTACTGCCGCCTGCCGTAATCACTCCGCCTGTTACTGTCCAGTTCTGGTAGGTATATGAATCTGTAAGAGTATAGATGAGTTCCGAATTGGCGCAAGCCATTGTTTCAGGATTGTCGAATAATGGTGAGGGGATCGGGGTGATGGTAACCGTATCCAGAATGGTGGATTCACATTGGCCGCCCGAAAAAAGCGAATTTGGTTCATTTATTGTAGTTGTTATTATTCCCTGAACCACACCAAGGTCCCACCTTACATCTATCCTGCTTGTGTAGGGGCTGCTGTTGAGAATCGTTCCATTGGTCACAGACCAATTGTAAACCGCATCTGTTTTATGATGAACCGAATAAGTCCTGACCTCTCCCTCGCAGGCTTCCGAATGCCTGACCGTCTGGTTATTGAAAATAGCACTGGTTTTATTTATGAATATCTCCGACGAGTCAACGCATCCATTGCCATCTGTTACCAACAGCCGGATGCCATAGTAGCCATTTGGCATTGTATTGTTGAAGAAAGGGGTTTCACTTATGCTTGTTTCCGAAAATTGCAAAGATGGAGGGAAAGGTATGATAACCATGAATGGTTCACTTTCCTGTACGAGTCCCTTCCAGAAGTAAGAGTAATCACCGTCTCCTCCTTCCGTGTCTGAATCGAAAAGAGCAAGAGTTGGCGACATGTCGCATGAGCTCAGGTACATCCCTGTAATATTAAGTGTAGATTCAACACTTATTGTCACATTACGGGAGGTTGAGTTGCCATTTGAATCGGTCGCGGTAAAAACTACGGTCTGTTCGCCCAGATCGCTGCAGGTAAAGGATACTGGTGAAACAGAAAGGCTGACTTCACTGCAGTTATCATAGGTGCCGTTATCGAGATCAGAAGCTGACAACGTACCTGAACCGTCTGAAGCAAGAACCAGTGTAAAAGGTTTCACATTAATTACAGGTGGTGTCTTATCCTCCACTGTAACAATCGCTTCGCAAGTTGAAGATAATCCTTCATCATCGGTCACAGTAAGGACCACCGTATTAGGGCCCAGCCGGGAGCAATCGAAAGTATTCGGAAACACTGATCTGGTCACAATGATACCATCAGGGTCCTGTGATCCTTCATCAACATCCATGCTGTTTATTGCAACAGAGCCCGACGATCCAAGTTGAACGGTAATGTTCCTGCAGACAGCCACTGGAGGAAGGGCAGGGGAAGGATTACATGAAGCTGAAGCTGGATTTCCCGCAATTCCGGAGATAACCAGAATGAGCAGCAGAAGGACGGACTTCAGTACTTCAGGTTGAGATTTTGCATGAGTAACAATTCTGTAAAAACTTCCAAACAGTTTCATACAGGCCAGGTTCAAAGTTGAAACAATAAACACATCTACAAGTATATCAGACAAATAAACCAATGAAAATATTGGTATAGGTCCCCTTTCACCAGAGATTTTCCCCATCCAATACAATAAACGTGAATTTATGAGATTTTGTGCGTTGCCGTGCATCATTTTTTTCACGTTTTCAACAATTTAACACGAGTTATAAAGAAAAGACACCAATTTGCTTTACGGAGCATTGCAGAGAGCACGGGACTTTTTATTTTTGGGAGTAATTGTTTGCAGAGATTAAAATCTGGATTATATTTGCACCCGTTTCAGGGCGATTAGCTCAGCTGGTTCAGAGCATCTGCCTTACAAGCAGAGGGTCGGCGGTTCGAACCCGTCATCGCCCACAAGACAAAATCCGGTACGTGTAAACGGGACCGGTTTTGTTTTTTCCAGACCAGCCGATAAAAATCAATCCGGCTCCGATAACCGGAGCCGGACCTCCCACTAATAGTTCCCTCTAACTTATAAAATCCGCTTGAAACAGAAGATTTTAACTTCTTACGATCAGATCATCTGTCTTTATCTGTCCCATGAAAGTGCCTGGTCTGACAAGCTGCATTTTCTGCAGGAACTGTATCCTTGCAACCTCATCCGGCACCCATATACTGGTTTCAATCCAGGTTGAGTTGTCAATTCTGACAAACTTTGTGTTCTTTGAATTTGATCTCCTGGCTTTCATGATAGAATTTGTTTTATAATTTTTAAACGCTGTTATGAGTCATATATTGCACATAAAGAGAGGATTTCAGCGGGAAATTATATTTTCACCACAAGGGCTTATGAATCTTTCAAAACAAAATCCATATATTTTAACTTAAGCTTGTTTCATTGGAAGAAAATACCTTAATTTTACTAACCAAAAAACTGACTTATGCCTGACAATTTCTTTAATCTGGGTAATCCCGATTTTCTCGGGATCCTTTTCCGGTTTGTACTGAACCTCGCCTTCCTGGTCGTTCTTATCAGGGTGATTTATTTCAGATACACAAAAAAAGAGAAGTTCCTGTTCACATTTTTCATGCTCGGTATTACTATTTTCTTCATCAGTTCGATGCTTAAATCGGTGTTTATCGAGTTTGGAATGGCGGTCGGTCTCTTTGCAATATTTACCATTCTGAGATTCAGGACCAGAAATTTCAGTCTCAAGGACATGTCGTACATCTTCACCACAATCGGGATATCACTTATAAACTCCCTGAAACTTGTAGGGTTCCCGATGCTTGGGGTGATCATCTTCAATCTGATCATTCTCGCCTCGGCGGTTGTTCTCGAAGAGTTTGCAATCAAGAACAACACAACTACATACTCTATTATTCTTGAGGACCTTGAACTCATCAAAAACGGAAGGAAGCAGAAGATCCTTAAGGAGATTTCGGATCTCACCGGGAAGGATATCCTCAGGTATAAAATCAGAAAGATCGATTACAAGAAACAGATTGCTGTTCTGGATATTTCCTACAAGGACCGCTCTTAACGGTAAAACCTTGCGGTGAAATCATTTATAACAAACAACATAAAAAGCAAGAGGCTGTCCAAAACGGACAGCCTCTTTATCATTTGATTACCAGTTTCTGGTATCTTAACACATTCCATCTTATGGGTTCTTGACACATCTTACTGATTTTCCGGCAATCTTCATAGAAGCTGCTCTTTCAATGTTTTCATGCTCGAAATCGAGCTGCCTGCTCATTGCACGATCCTCAGAATCACTTGTTGTGCTCCAAAAATATGCAACTTCACCTGCTTGCATAAACTGGCCGGTTGTATAAATTCTGAATCCAGCAGGTAAGGCATTGAACCCGCTTGAATTTGTTCCGTTTAAGGCTGACCATCCTGAGGTGCTTTTTAATTGCATCCCCTCATCATCGCCCCGCCATAATCTGGTTCCAGCAAGTGTCTGGTCCATTCCGAGAGCCACTTCCAAAGCGATGAATTCTGCATCTGTAGGCACATGCCAGCCGGTCGGACAAAGATTGGCATTATTGGCAGCAAACCAGTTGTACAATGCACCATACAATGGTTTAAATGTCGCCTGATTGTTTTGATACCAGCAATACCCCGGAGTTGTCAAACCTATCCAGGCGCCATCAGTTGCCACAGTAGGTATGTCAGTATCATTATTGAAAGTTACTGTGGCAAGGTTCTCAGCCATCCACATTGCCGATCCTATTCTTACAACTTCATATAGGTTATCATCAATATCCCTGAGAAGGGTGTTGAATGTTACTGCATCACCGTAGCTTATTCCGGCAGAATTTTCAGCATAAGCCCTTACATAATAAGTTGTACCCATTTCCAGGTCCACGAGGTTGGCTGTGAATTCACCTGTACCGTCACCGAGAGCAGCTGCAATAAAGTCATCATCGACGGTGGGATTTTCAGCAGTGCTCCAGCAAAGGCCTCTTTCTATTATTGCCCCGCCGTTATCTGCAGTCACATTTCCGCCAACAGTTGCCGACACATCTGTGATTGAACTTACCGCTCCGGTTGAGAGATCCGGTTCTCCTACTGTCAACGTAGTAAACTCCACCTGGGTTCCGTACTCCGTTCCGGCATCGTTGGTAGCATAAGCCCTTACATAGTACGTTGTTCCCGACTTAAGA
>JAFGXK010000255.1 GCA_016936695.1 Bacteroidales bacterium
AGCGAAATTCTCGAGGTGCTTGTGAGGCTCATGGCGCCTATTCTTTCCTATACAGCTGATGAGATATGGAGTTACATGAAAGGACAGAACCGGCCTTTAAGCGTGCATGCCGATCTTTTTGTTCCTGCCAAAGACTCTTATAAAGATCCCGAACTCGCCAGCCGCTGGGAAGGCATTATCTCGATACGCAAGGAGGTGACTAAGGCCCTTGAGGTGGCTAGAAAGGAAAAGAGGATCGGACATTCTCTGGATGCGGCTGTAACCCTGGGCGTATCAGATGGGCTTCTTGAAGAAATAAAGCTTCTACCGGAGGACCAGCTCAGGACGATTTTTATTGTCTCTTCTGTGAAGACCTTACCGATTGACGAGCTCTTTGAAGGAGTTACAAATGAAAATATTTCAGGTTTAAAAATTCATATAGCTCCGTCAAGCGATCTAAAGTGCGAGAGATGCTGGATTCACGATCCCACTGTGGGCCATGACAATAATCACCCAACTGTATGCAAGCGATGCCTGAACGTATTAAAAGAAATTACCATCTGATGGCATGGCCAGCACTGGCCATAGTTATTCTGGATCAGATATCCAAATTTGCTGTTGCCCACAGTCTCAAATTATACGAGACAGTGCCTGTAATAACCGGGTTTTTTAATCTGGTTCATACGAGAAACCGCGGTATGGCTTTCGGCCTCATGAACAGGCCTGGTATCGGACTTGGTTTTTTTGTGCTCCTGGCAGCGAGCATAGGAGCGATTGCAGTATTGCTGTTCTGGTTCCTGAAACTGAAAAAAGACGAAAAATTAATGACACTAGGGCTTTCTGTTGTTCTTGGAGGGGCACTGGGAAACCTTATCGACCGGATCTTTTATAGGGAAGTTATAGATTTTATTGATATATATTATGGCAAATACCATTGGCCGGCATTTAACATAGCTGACTCAGCCATAACAACAGGCACATTATTGATAGCCATATGCCTTTTATTTAAACGTTCTCCGGCAATGTGAGCGGCCGAGCAGTATAGAGAGTCTGAAAAATTTCATGTACCCTGATCTTTTTTCAATAGGCAATTTTACACTTCATACCTACGGGCTGTTTGTTGCTGCCGGTTTTTTTACCGGTCTTATAATAACAATCAGGATCGGGAAGGCAGAAGGATTTTCAGCACAGCAGATAATGGATATGGGTTTTATCATTGTCCTTTCTGCCATAATCGGATCAAGATTGATGTATGTACTGATGAATATCAGCTATTACATCAACAGTCCGCTGGATATAATTAAAATATGGCAGGGCGGGCTTGTCTTTTCGGGTGGAATAATAGGCGTTGTAATAATAATGTCCTGGTATATCAAAAAACATAACTTTCCATTTTGGAAGACAGCTGATCTGTGGGCTCTTGCAGCGGCAATAGGCCAGGGCATAGGCAGGATAGGGTGCCTGATGGCAGGGTGCTGTTACGGCCGGCCGACAGATTCATTACTGGGTACAGTCTTTACACATCCTCATTCTCTGGCGCCCCTTAATATTCCCCTTCATCCGACTCAGATATATTCTTCCATAAGCGGATTTGGTATTTTCATAATCCTTATGCTGATGCGCCCTGGACGGCTTTTTCACGGGCAGATCTTCCTGTGGTTTCTGATTCTTCACAGTACAGCACGGCTATTCATTGAAAAATTCCGCGGAGATGACAGAGGAATACTTCAAGGCGCCGGAATGAGCGTTACCCAGCTTGTCTCAATCCTGCTCCTGGCCGGCTCTGTAATTGCACTCATTACCATCAAGTCCAGAATAACAAAAAAGAACGGCACAGGATCTTGAACGAAGTAATATAAATCAGCCCTCCGGAGTTCCCGCTATAAAATCTTCTGTCATGCGGCGTGCCTCTTCATCTGTAAACTGTCGGGGGGGATGTTTCATGAAATAGGCGGAGGGGCCATATAAAACACCGCCTGTTTTGCGATCAATCGCCAGCTTGCAGCACCTTATGGCGTCAATCACCACACCACCTGAATTAGGGGAATCCTCCACTGAAAGCCGAAGCTCCAGATCCATGGGTATATCACCGAAAATGCTGCCTTCCATGCGGATAAAACAGACCTTGTTATCCTTCTGCCATGCCACCCAGTCGCTTGGGCCGATGTGTATATTCTCATCGCTCAGCCTTTCAATACCCAGTTGTGATTGAACAGATTCGGTTTTTGACTTTTTTTTCGAGACCAGACGGTCTCTATCAAGCATATTGAGAAAATCAGTATTACCCCCTGTATTTAACTGATATGTCCGGTGCAGTTTAACTCCCCTGTTCCTGAAGAGGTTTGCCAGGACCCTGTGTACAATTGTGGCTCCTATCTTTGATTTTATGTCATCTCCGATGATGGGCAAATTTCTGTCCCTGAAACGCTTTTCCCACTGAGGATCGCTGGCAATAAAGGCCGGCATGTTATTAACCAATCCAACGCCAGCTTCCAGTGCGCATTCCGCATAAAATCTCGCTGCTCTTTCAGATCCTACAGGCAGATAGTTCAATAGCATATCAGCACCTGATTTCTTCAGTATATTAACAACCTGTCCCCGATCTGCCTCTTCGTGGGCGGATAGAACAAAAGTGTGTTTTTCATCATAATTTTTCATATGGCCTGCAACGCCATCCAATACGCACCCCATATTCACCGTTATACCCTTTTTCGGAATATCTCTAAAAATCAGCTTTGTACAGTTGGGGAGACAGAAAACAGCCTCTGAAATATCTTTGCCGACCTTTCTATTGTCAACATCAAAGGCGACCACAACTTCTATATCACCTGGTTTATACCCTCCGATCTCCCAGTGCATAAAACCGATAGCTTCATGCTCAGAACTGTTCCTGTAATATTCTATTCCCTGAACCAATGCACTGGCGCAGTTGCCTATACCAACTATTCCAATTTTAATCATGTCCATAAGTTCTTCCTCCATCGTTGCATTCTTATGGAACGCTTTTCCTTAAGATCTGGTTTGAAAGAATCATTGACTTATATATGTCAGTTATTAACGGGCACGATTTTCTAGGGGTCAATTTTACTAGGATTAAATATTTACTGCAAGCATGATTAAACTAAAATACCCTCAACTAAAAACTGATGTCCAAACAGGGAGATCCGCGATATCTTGATTATTTAAATCCGCTCTTGTATTATGGAAATACTTTTTAACCAAAAAGATCAGACGCTATTTGATGATGTATTGAAATATCTTTAAAAAACTTAAGATATAGAGGTTATTTAAGATGTCGGATAAAAAAACAGATCTGGCCGGGCCTGGAATA
>JAFGXK010000025.1 GCA_016936695.1 Bacteroidales bacterium
GAATCAATAAATTGTTTTTTGACTAACAGCCGCATCCAACATATTAACAATTAACCGGTAATTAAGTTTGCCCGTCCAGGGAATAATGGATTTCCACCTTTTGGGAAATTTGTTCAAATATTCGTATATTGGTAATTCGAATTATTCTGTTTGGTTTAACCTTAATATCATTATGAAACCCATATGATTGATTTGAAACATAAACAAGCAATGAATATAATTTTCAACCGGGCTTGCGAGCCCGACGAAGTCAATCATGTGCGGTTCCCTCATAACATCAAAATCAAAATTACATTATTATGAAAGTGATCAGACTTTTAACAACCATAATATTTGCAGCTATGACTGTTCCGAATTTCTCCCAGAATCAGCCTGAAACGGACAGGATCAGCACTTCGGCCGGCGATGTTGAAATATTCTTCATTGGTCATGGATCCCTGATGTTTAAAATCGTTGATTATGTGATCCATATTGATCCTGTCAGGAGTTTTGGCAGCTATGAAAATCTTCCGAAAGCCGACCTGATTCTTATCACTCACGAACATAATGATCATCTCGACACTACGCTTATTGAACGTTTGAAGAAACCCTCCACTCAGATGTTCAGCAATGGAGCTTCGGCCGCTTTTGTTCCCTGGGCACAGGTGATGAAGCCTGGTGATGTAAAGTCCGCCGGTACGATAATGATTGAAGCTGTCTATGCCTACAACATAGTGCATGAAAGGTCAAAGGGAAATCCTTTTCATCCCAGGGGAGTTGGCAACGGCTACATCCTGACAATAGGAGACAAACGATTCTATGTTGCCGGAGATACTGAGAATACCCCTGAAATGAAAGCTCTTAAGGGAATTGATGTGGCTTTTCTGCCAATGAACCTTCCTTACACCATGACCCCCGAAATGGTAGCTGATGCAGCAAGGGCATTCAATCCCGCTATTCTGTATCCATATCATTTTGGAGACACTGATACCCAAAAGCTGGTGGATCTGATGAAGGGCACAAATACGGAAGTCAGGATTAGAGACATGAAATAAAATACCAAACATGAAAAACATCGACAGGAGAGGATTCCTTAAAACCGGGCTGGCAGGAGCTGCCGGAATCGCTTTGACACCAGCCGCCATCAGTGCTGATTTAAAGAGCCCTGAAGGGGAGATTATATACCGGACACTTGGAAAAACCGGGTTAAAGGTTCCGGTAATTTCCTTCGGAGTGATGCGTTCAGATAATCCCAGTCTGTGCAAGGCCGCCTACGATAAGGGGATCAGGCTCTTTGACACCGCCAACGGATACCAGAACGGGAATAATGAGACCATGCTCGGAAACATTTTCAAGGATATTCCGAGAGACTCTTTTTATCTTGCCACAAAAGTCAAGTCAGCAGGGATGACCAGGGAAGGTCTGCCTACGGCGGAGACCACGGCTGATGACTTCCTTGCAAAATTCAGCGAAAGCATGTCAAGACTTAAAATGGATTATGTTGATATTCTGTATGTTCATGATATAAGTAATCCTGAATATCTAAAGTATAAACCGATACTGAATGCAGTCAATAAACTCAAGAAGGATGGCAAGGCCAGGTTCATCGGATTCTCCACTCACCGTAATGAGCCTGCTGTAATCGAGGCTGCATCGGAAAGCAAAGACTGGGATGTAATTCTTACCTCTTATAATTTCCAGCAGACCTACCGTAAGGAACTTGATGCTGCTGTAAAAAAAGCTGCTGCTGCCGGGATTGGGATAGTAGCAATGAAGACTCTTGCCGGCGGAGGATTTCTCGACAAGGAAAAGACCAAACCAATAAATACGAGTGCAGCCATAAGATGGGTACTGTCCAACCCGGATATACATACTACCATACCGGGAATGACTCAATTTGATCAGCTTGAATCAAACGTCCGGCTCCTTACCGACATTACACTGACAGAGCAGGATAAAAATGATCTTCTGCTTGCAGGCGCTGAAACCGGACTATATTGTTCGGGTTGCAGTAAATGCGTTGGAAGATGTCCGAAAGGGTTGTTCATTCCCGACCTGATGAGAGCATATATGTACGCCTACGGTTACAGCAATCCCCTGGAGGCTCAGACACTTCTTGCCGGACTTGGCTATGGGAAGGATCCATGCAGCGATTGCACCGAATGCCTGGTTGAATGCGTCAAAGGGTTCCACATCAGGGAAAAGATTGCAGATGTTTCGCGACTGACTGAAGTTCCGTCAGAGTTCCTGGCCTGACTGTCATTTTAATAAAAGAAAACCGTTGTTATGAGCAGAAAAATGATGCTTTTGTTTTCGGCTGTGCTCTTGTCAGTTATTGCAACTGCCCAGGATGTAATATTTCCGGAGCTGAAGGGTTACCGAATCATGAAAGACTACCCTGTTTACAAACCAGAAAACCTTTGGGACTTCATAAATGGTGCAGCTGATAATTATCTGGCTTATGGATTTGTTGAACTTCATGTAGCTGAATACAAGAAAGGCAAAGCTGTAATCAAGATCGAAGTTTATCGTCACAGTGACAATACAATGGGATTTGGAATCTATTCGTCCGAACGGTCGCCATCGTTCAATTTTGTTGACATCGGTGCTCAGGGTTACATTGCAGGAGGATCGATAAATTTCTTCAAGGGTGATTTTTACGTAAAGCTAAGGACTTATTCAAAAAAGGAAAAGGTTCTTAACGATGAGGAGACGCTGGCGAGACTGGTTGCCTCCCTGCTTCCCGGAGACAATAAAATGCCGCCGATACTCTTACAGTTCCCGTCTGAGGGGAAAAAGCCCAACGAGGAGATATACATCCATGAAAGCGTTCTTGGCCACAGTTTTCTTGGAAAGGCCTTCAAAGCCGCTTATCAGACAGGACCAGATGAATTTTCCATTTTTATTTCAGATGGTGATTCTCCGGAAGAGGTTGAAGAAACCGCACACAAATATATAGCTGCAACCGGGATCGCCACTGCTGAAACAGGCGACAGCAAAATCATGATCACGGATGGGTATAACGGCACAATTTTTCTTGCATGGAAGGATAGGCGGCTTGTAATAATTTCAGGTCTGGCCAAAGATCAGGCTGACATTGCCGACAGGTATTCTACGGAAATCCTCAAATGAAATGATGAAAGAAGCGAACTAGAGCTTTTCTGCATCAAGTATTTCAGAGATCATATTTTTAAGCTGCGAATAGGAGCTGACAACCCTGATATCCTTATTGTCGTCAATCACATTCTGGGGAGGCCTGTAGAGTATTCCGTGTTCTGCTTTCCGGAGCATGGAAATGTCATTATATGAATCACCTACGGCAATAACTCTGAAATTAAGGTTCTGAAGAGCTTCAACCACCCTTCTTTTTGCTTCATTCTGGCGAAGGTTGAAATCAGTTATGTTGCCTTCCCTGTCGATAGTCAGATGGTGGCAGAACAAGACGGGCCATCCCATTTTTGCAAGAAGAGGATCAGCAAATTCTCTGAAAGTATCGGAAACCACTACCATCTGAACTCTTCCGTGAAGCCAGTTTACAAAATCCTGAGCCCCCGGAATGAGTTCGAGAAGAGAGATCACTTTCTGGATGTCGTTGATGGTTATCCCGTGCTGCTTCAGTATCTCAAGCCTCCTCTTCATCAATGCATTGTAATCGCTTATATCGCGGGTGGTAAGCTTGAGTTCTTCTATTCCGGTCCATCTTGCGACATTTATCCAAACCTCAGGAACAAGAACTCCTTCAAGATCACTGCAAAGTATGTACATCTTCTGCAATATTATATTTTAATAATTTTGAATTATGAGTCTCCGAAGCAGATCATAATTATTCTCTAAAGATAAAAATTCTTCGCTTTGTGATTCTGCCTTTCTTAGCGTTTCAGGAAGTTCGGGCTCAATATTTAAAATAACTTTAATCTCTTCGCGGAATTTTGCAGGATGGGCCGTCTCTAACGCGAAGCAAAGCTCATTGCGGTATTCGGGATTTTTGTCAAGAGCCTCCTGAAGTCCCGCCCATGCAACAGCGCCGTGAGGTTCAAGCATCAAGCTGTGTTTTGAGTAAAACTCACTTATTGTTGTCCTTGTGTCAGGATCGGAAATGGAGGTCGCAAAAAAGTCGTGTTTCAAAGCTTTCATATCGGGCATTGAATGTATTGTGCCTTTTTCGTCCATTCTTCCCCCGTACATGGCAATTATCCTTGCCAGGTTACTGGGGTGGCCAACATTCATTGCGCTCGAGATGCAGTTTATCGAGGGTGAAATCGGGCGATATTCATCGTTTTGAAGGAAAAGTGGTACTTCATTATTCTCATTGGTGGCAATTACAAACCTCTTAACCGGAAGTCCCATCATTCTTGCCATAATTCCTCCGGCAAGATTTCCGAAGTTACCGGAGGGAACACTGAAGATACACCTGTCTTCGCTGCTGATTTTTAATCGCGACCAGGCGAAAAAATAATAGACCGACTGGGGGAGAAGCCTGCCTATATTGATCGAGTTTGCCGAAGAGAGATTAAATCCTGCAAGTGATGGATCCATGAAGGCAGTCTTGACCAGTTGCTGGCAATCGTCAAATTTCCCGTCAATTTCAATTACCCTTATATTGCCGCCAAGGGTTGTCATCTGTTTCCGTTGCAACCCTGTCACTTCATTTGCGGGATAAAGTATTACTGCATTTATATTTTCCAGTCCCTTGAAGGCATTGGCAACGGCGCTGCCTGTGTCGCCCGAAGTTGCGGTAAGAATGGTGATCTTCCTTTTTTCCTTTCCAAGGAAATATTGCATCAGTCTTCCCATTAGCAGGGCTGCAAAATCCTTAAACGATGCAGTGGGGCCCTGGTCGAGTCGCATTATATAATGCCGGTCTTCCACACGTTCGAGTGGTATTCCGAATGTATAGATCGAATTGCAGATTTCATTGAGTTCCTCAATTCCGATCTCATCACCGGTAATGCTGCCGATAATATGGGATGCCAGTTCAGGATAGGAGAGGGAGGAGAATTTTTCCAGTTCATCCTGACTAAAAACCGGGAGGTTCACCGGCATGTACAAGCCGCCGTCGGGTGCAAGCCCTTTCAGAAGTGCCTCCCTGAATGACGACAACGGTGCCTTCAGGTTGGTGGAACTATATAAAGTACCTGCTTTCAATTTTTATTTAAACATTAACTACTCTCATTATATCGGCAAAGACTCCTGCCGCCGTAACATCCGCACCTGCACCGTATCCCTTGATGACCATCGGCAGCTCCCTGTATCTTTCGGTTGTAAGAAGCACAATATTATTGCTTCCCTCAAGGTTGAAGGTAGGGTGAGTGGAATCGACAGTAATAAGACCGACTTCCGCTTTGCCGCTCTCCATTGATGCAAAGAACCGCCATTTTCTGTTCTGCTCAACAAGTTCCTGTCTTTGTCTTTCAAATTCATCGTCAAATTTTTTGACTTTTTCATAGAAGCTTGCAAGATCATCCGCGAAGCATTCCTCCGGAAGGAAATTCTTGACTGTAACGTCTTTCATATCAAGCGAATAGCCGGCCTCGCGTGCGAGAATGAGAATCTTCCGTACAACGTCGACACCGCTCAGGTCGATCCTCGGATCAGGTTCGGAGATTCCTTTTTCCTTAGCCATCCTGATGGTTCTGCTCAGGGGCATATCGGGGCCGATTGTGTTGAATATAAAATTAAGTGTGCCAGAAAGCACAGCTTCAATCTTCAGTATTTTGTCACCGCTGACCACAAGGTCGTTTATGGTTTTTATTATGGGAAGTCCGGCTCCGACTGTGGTTTCGTACATAAATCTTACCCCCCTTTCATTTGCCATTGTTTTAAGCATGAGATAGTAGGAGTAGTCGGAGGCACATGCGATCTTGCTTGCTGTAACCACTGAAACGTATTTTTCAAGAGCGCTGCCATAGGTTTGTGCTACAACCGGGTTGGCAGTGCAATCGACAAAGACTGAATTTCTGAGATTGAGTTTAGTCATCTGTGCCACGAAGGCATGAATGTCGCTCTTCTCTCCGTCAGTATCAAGAGCTTCCCGGAATTTTTCCAGATTAATTTGTTTTCCCGGCATCAACATCCTCCTTGAATTAATCAAACCGACAAGGTTTATGTTGAGATTATACTCCCTGAGCAGAGTATGCTGCTGCTTGAATAACTGGTTCACAAGGCTGGAGCCTACAAATCCGGTGCCTGCGATGAACAGGTGCAATTCTTTGTATTTTGACAGGAAGAAACCATCATGTATAACATTAAGTGCCTTCCTCAGGTTATCATTTTTGATAACCACCGAAATATTAAGCTCAGAAGAACCCTGAGCTGTCGCAATCACATTTATTCCGTTTCGTCCCAGGGATCTGAAGAGTATTGCCGAGATTCCGGGTGTGTTTTTCATTCGTTCCCCAACGATTGCA
>JAFGXK010000256.1 GCA_016936695.1 Bacteroidales bacterium
CTCTGTCGGACTGAACCTTTACGGGATGTACTACCGCGACCAGCTTGTTCCTACCGGCGAACTAAGCAATGTGGGTTATTCAATAATGACCAACGTTGAAAAGAGCTATCGTATCGGAGCCGAAATAACAGCCGGCTTCAAACCATCCGGCTTCATCGGACTGGATATGAGTCTTACCCTCAGCAGGAATAAGATTGTAAACTTCCTTGAACACTACATCGACTACAATACATCTGATTGGTCAGAGGAATACAAAAGCAATAACCTGGGTACCGTCGACATCGCCTATTCGCCTTCCATAACAGGCAGCAGCGATCTGTATGCAAATATTTTGCCTCCGCTTAAGGTGCACCTGATCAGTAAATATGTTGGCAGGCAGTATTTCGACAACACCATGAACAGAGAAAGGATGCTTGATCCCTACTTTGTTAACAATCTCATGATCGACTTTGAGCCTGCTATAAAGTACCTCAGGGGAACAAGTTTTCAGCTACTGGTTACTAATTTATTCAATGTTCAGTATGAAAGCAATGCTTACGGCGGTAACTGGTTTGAAGACGGGCAGGAAAAGACCTGGGCTTATTACTTCCCTCAGGCCGGTACCGGTTTTATGCTGAGGCTCGGACTGAAATTCTGAGGATATGACTATAACGGAATGGCTGGCAAATAACTGGCTTGAAATATTCGGAGCCATTACAGGTATAATATATGTCTTTCTTGAAATCCGACAGAACATCTGGCTGTGGCCTGTGGGACTGGTGACCAGCGCTGTTTATATAATAGTATTCTTTACGAGTAAGTTCTATGCCGACATGAGTCTTCAGGGGTATTATCTGGTGATAAGCTGTATTGGATGGTACTGGTGGATAAGAGGCACAGGGCAAAGGGCGCAGGGCGCAGGGCACAGGGCAAAGGGCAAAGGGCAAAGGGCACAGGACACAGGGCACAGGGCGCAGGGTGAAGAGCAAATGACCGGGGGACAAGGGGACGAGGGGACTGAGGGACTTCAGGTGACAAGGGTAAAGATGATAACAGGCCTGATTCTCACTTCGGTGTTCATTTTGTTGTATTCCGGTGTGTGGTTTATCCTGTCGCGGTATACCGATTCCCCGGTGCCGGAGTGGGATTCATTCATCACATCGTTGTCGGTTGTTGCCACATGGATGCTGGCCAGGAAGATCTATGAGCACTGGTACCTCTGGATATTGGTGAATGCCGCTTCGGTTGTCATCTTTATGGCAAGGGGACTTTATCCTACCGTCATACTATATGCAGTATATCTTGCAATGTCGTTTGCAGGGCTTAAAGTCTGGAAGAAATCCATTTCTGTATAACAGCAACCTGCAACCCGCCTCCGCTACCAACCTTCACTACGTTTCGGTGGTCGAAGAAAGTTATGGCGGGCAAAGCCAGCAACCAGCTAATAAACCGTAAGATAAAACTGCTTACATAACTTCCCTTCCTATTGCCGCGGCCACTTTCCTGAGACTTGTCATCAGCTGGCTGAAATCATCGGGATCGAGCGACTGGTATCCGTCGCACAAGGCTTCATCAGGCTTGTAATGCACCTCCATGATAAGTCCGTCGGCTCCGGCAGCAACAGCCGCTCTTGCCATTGTTGGGACCATCCAGCTGTGACCTGTGCCATGGCTCGGGTCGACTATCACCGGTAGGTGCGACATGTGCTTGAGCATCGGAACGGCGCTGAGATCGAGGGTGTTCCTGGTTGTCGGTTCAAAAGTGCGGATTCCCCGCTCGCATAGTATGATTTGGTCGTTGCCCTGACTGAGTATATATTCTGCTGCAAGCAGGAATTCCTCGATAGTTGCCATCATACCCCTTTTCAGAAGAATGGGTTTATGCGACAGCCCGACCTCTTTAAGCAGGGGATAGTTTTGCATATTTCGTGAACCAACCTGGAGCATGTCGGCATTCTCAGCAACAAATTCAACCTGGCGGGTATCCATTACCTCTGTTACGAAAGGGATGCCGGTCGCACGACTTATTTCCCTGAGCATCAAGATTCCTTCCTGACCCAGTCCCTGAAAATTATAGGGCGACGACCTGGGCTTGAAAGCTCCACCCCTGAGCATGGAAGCTCCGCCCGCCTTTACCATTCTTGCGGTCTCGGAAAGCTGTTCGTGATTCTCAACTGCACAGGGTCCTGCAATTATTACCACTTCACTGCCTCCAAAGGTTATTCCTCCGGCAGTGACCTTTGTGGGATAGGATTTTGTCTTTCTGTTCACAAGGGGCGGGATTGAGCATCCTGCACTGAGAGAATCATTGTAAAAGTCAGTAGCCATCGAATCTTTCATAAAATCAGGGATTGCAAAATTACTATATATTCCGGAATTAGTGAAATTTTAGCTGACCAAACCTTACGGTTCTCATTCCTAATGCCCCCGGTACTTAATAAATGACAGTTTCTGATATGCAATTAGTACAGTATATGAATATTTTTCTTTTTATTCATTTTTTCAGGAAATTATTAGTAACTTTTGACTTTTAAATCTGTCCTTTAAAACTAACCTAAAACCTCGGCCATGAAAACTATCAATTCCTCCTGATCTGTCTCCGGATAATGCACAATTTTTGCATCTATTCCCTTAATAGACTGATTTTTAAATCATAATCCCCAAAGAATGGTTATGATAAACATTATCTTTTACTTAATATCTAATTTATTAATCTTATGACAAAAAATCAAAAGGTATTTGACTTCTTGTGCCCCATCCTGAAAGCAACAGGAGCAGGCCTGAAGCAGATAACAATTATGTTAATGATGTGGATGCTCCTGATTTCTTCCGCCAATGCGGGGAGCATCCCTTCCGACGACCCCCAGAGGATTACTGTCACGGGCCGTGTCACTGACAACACCGGGGCTGCTCTTCCAGGTGTTAACGTTATAGAAAAAGGAACGACAAACGGGGTAATTACGACTGTAGACGGGGGTTACACCCTGACAGTAGCATCTTCCGCCTCGGTTCTTTCTTTTTCATTCGTGGGTTATACCACCCAGGAA
>JAFGXK010000257.1 GCA_016936695.1 Bacteroidales bacterium
GAAACCAAAAAGTGTTGCGATGATGACTGTTGCAAAGATCCCGAACTGGGCGGCTGCCCCGAAAAGAAGCAGCCTGGGATTGGATAGGAGCGGACCGAAATCTATCATTGCGCCTATTCCGATGAACAGAAGAATAGGCATTGCCTCCGAGGCCTCAATTCCCACACTGAAGAGCCAGTCGATTATTCCCCGGACTTCCCCGATGCCGGGAAGAGTCTGGTTCAGGACTCCCGACAGTGGCAGGTTGACCAGTATGGCCCCGAATCCCATTGGGAGCAACAACGGCGGTTCAAGCTTCTTGTCGATTGCCAGGTAGATGAGTAGACTGCCTGTGATCAACATCACGATCTGCTGCCAGGTAATGCTTGTTATACCATCCAGTAAGAATTCCATTTCAGGTTTGGTTAGTTTTGTTTCTCTGCTTCAGATACAGAATCAACAAATATATCGAATTATACAAGATGTTATTCCACCCTAAACACTTCCTTCGCCCAGATCCACTCTCCTTCCTCACTGACTCCCCATACAGATAACTCATACAACCCCGGCTGATCCGATGTACGGAAGACCACTTCAGCTTCGCCGCGTCCGTCAGTTTTCAACGCCGGGTCCCAAAACAGGGTGTTCCTGAGGTCGGGAATCCTGTCGCTGCTGCCTGCCGGTTCAGAAATACCGGGATGAACGAATACTTTCGGCTCCTCCACCGCACGGTAGGGCAATATGGCTGCATAGTCCTGCATGATAACGTCGCCGAAATCGCCTTCGCGGGTGATTACATTGACGATACCGTGAAGTATCAGATCGCCGGTGAGATATGGTGTCATCACAACCTCTATCTTTTCCACCTTTTCCGGATCAAATCCGGCAAGGATGTTCAGATCGTTGATAATTACTCCGTCGATCATTACCAGGGGAGGTTCCTCGTAATATCGTCCGGTAAGAGGATTGGTGATATTCAATTCATAACCTGAGTCCATGTTCCTGAGTATGATGCCCGGGAGCAGCTCAAAAAACACCTCCTGCATTACCGGCAGGCTTATGTAATCGTCGAGGGAAACCTCCATCTCGGGAATGCCGTAAAACCTCCGTTTATTTGTGCTGTTATCAGGATGCGCAGGATTGTCTTTATACGTCGGGATTCCGTAAATCTTTCCTGCCTGGAAGTTGAAGCTCAGCTCTGAAAAGACGTTCCGCTCCTTATCATTCAGGGTGTCGCGCATATAATTCAACTGTGGGAGCAGATCCGGGAAAGCGGGATCTATTTCCAGAACCACATTGCTGCCGGCATTGCCGGGCTGGATTATCAAGATCCTTTCACGGCTGTCGGCAGGAAGAAGCAGGTCGAATCTGCCTTCGGGGCTTATGCGGGCATGATAGAATTCAGCAGTCTTTCCTCTTACCGATGCATATAGAAAGCGTGACGAATCGACTGGGCCGGAATCGCGGTATCTGACCGACCCCGAAAGATAATAGCCGGTGCTTTCGAATTTGTAATTCCCTGCTGAATTTCCGCGGTCAGTCTGAATGGCGTAAGCAGGAGGGAGGGCGGAAGTACCTGCCGGGACTACGGAAATACTCAGGCTGGAGGGCTTTGCAGGGTTTGAAACGTGTGTCTTTATTTTAACAGTAACCGTCTTCCTTCTTCCGTTTACACTGTCAGCTGTTATTTCAGCTCCGGAGTTAAGAATTTCCTGTATCCCGCCGTTAAGCTTTTCGGGCAGGCTTGCCCGCAAGTATTCGTCTGCCGCGAAAGGATTGTAAATCTCTATTTCCCGGATGAAACAGTTAACCGGCAGGTAGTTCTCCATGTAACCGGTATATGCTCTCAGCAGATAGGTACCGGAGCTCAGTGTGTCGGGGATTAGCAGATCGCCGCTGCCCCTTCCGCCGGAGAGTCCGAAACGTGCCTGGACCACCGGCCTGTTCCATGGATTAATAAGCTCCACATAGGCTGCAAGGCTTCCTGCTGGTTTCTGTCCCTGCTCTGATCCGGTGACAAAAATGCTGAACCAGATGGTTTCGCCTGAAACGTACATCCGGCGATCGGTATGAAGTACCAGCACCTCTCCGGTGACTGGCTCAGCAGCCGGAGCGGGAGCTGTCAGAAATGCCAGGAGAAGCATCAGCACGACCGGTGCAATTATCTTTCTATTCATTTGTCTTTTAGATAATCGCGCCAGAACGGCGGCATTTCACTTGTTCCCCTGATGGTGCAATCGGCGCACTCCTTGTAGGTTGTAATAATCCAGAAGGGAGGGATCTCATCGCTGTAGTCCTCTATTACCCAGTAATCTGTTTCGAAGCCCGTTGAGGGAAGTGCCCCGCCCAGGGTGTCGGTGGCACAATAGGTAAAGAAATGGGGCAGTCCGAAGAAATGGTCTTTAATAAAAAGCCGCTTTTCCGAAACCGCTGATACGCTGAAATAACCAAGAACAGTTTCATCGGGATCGCTGCACGACCTTATATTTCCGGCTATGGCTGAAGGAGTTACGTCATAGAGGTTTCCCACTTCCTGGGATACATCGCTGACTCTTTCCCAGAAATTGTATTCCTGTTCGTTGAGGGAGTATTGCCGGAGGAGGATGCTGTACCTTTCCTTCAGCCTGTCGGTCTCGTGGGTTATAAAGGTCACGGGAAACCGGGTGACTTTTGCCTGGCTGTACGGTTCTGTGTTTTTTATCAGGATCCTGTCGGACTTCTCAGTAACATAGCATACTCTTTTTGTAACTGCATAAGGGATACGGAATTCCCAGGTCTCAGTGTAATCCCATTTGTAATAAAGACATTTGCCGGAAGGGTCTTGTGTATCGGCATAGATATGGGCTCCCTCATCGATGTTGATGGTGTCCCTGGCGTCGTTTATGAGGACTTTCTCATAATAGAGCGAATCAATTGGCGGAACTGGTTTCATTTCCATGAATCCGGTCTCGTATTCCCTGATGCCGAGGAGTACCCTGAGGGAATAGGAAGCTCCCACACGGCCCCTGAACAGAAGCGAATCGGTGCAATAGGTTCCGGGGGGTGATTCGGTCAGCGTGGTAACAGACCCGTCATCATCGGTTATTGTCACAACAGCCCC
>JAFGXK010000258.1 GCA_016936695.1 Bacteroidales bacterium
AATCAGTGGACCAACAGGCTGATCGGCGATCAGAAAGCTACAGCCGGTAATAAGATACTCAACTCCCAGGTGATGGTCTGGGGAAGGAATCCGGCTGAGTCGGGTTTACTGGGCCCGGTAACGATACTTAAATCGTCAGAATAGAATGAAAAAGATCAGTTTTTGCGTTGTTATTTTATTAACAATACTTGTCTTCAAGGCGGAAGCTCAGGGTCAGAAGCCTGTAAATGATGTTGTTGCAGGAATTACGGTAAACTATGATGAATCAAAGGCTGGAACATACACCCTTCCCGATCCACTTGTAATGGCGAATGGCAGGAAAGTGAAAAATGCCAGAGAGTGGTTCAGAAAGAGAAGGCCTGAAATACTGTCGCTTTTCGAGGAACATCAGTATGGCAAGGTGCCTCTGCCTCCCGCCGACTTATCCTTCAATGTTTATGACAAGGGAACTCCTGCGCTGAATGGAGCTGCAATAAGAAAACAGGTGACTGTCTATTTCACTAAAGACACATCAGCCCACAAGATGGATATCCTGATCTATATCCCCGCAACTGCCACAAAGCCTGTACCGGTCTTTTTTAATGTAGGTTTCATGCCCAATGCCACCATCACGGATGATCCGGGAATAAAGGCCGGATTAATGCGTGATCCGAAAGGCAACCTCGTACCTGTACAAAGGAAAGGCGGATTCGGCCGGATGGATGTAAACCAGTTCCTTTCGCAGGGTATCGGTTTTGCAACTGTCAATTACAGCGAGATTGAGCCTGATTTTGGCGAAGGAATTAAATACGGGATCAGGGGATATTATCTTAAGAAAGGTCAGGACTATCCTGCTCCAAATGAATGGGGTGCAATTTCCGCGTGGTCGTGGGGACTAAGCAGGGCGATGGACTATCTCGAGACAGATCCTCAGATCGATGCCGCAAAGGTTGCACTGTTCGGAGTATCAAGGCTGGGTAAGACTGTACTATGGACCGGTGCCCGTGATCAGAGGTTCGGGATGGTCATTGCAAGCTGTTCAGGGGAAGGTGGAGCGGCTCTTTCAAGAAGGAATTATGGTGAGAACATCGACCACATGACACATCCCACAAGGTATTTTTATCAGTTTGCAGCCAACTGGAGAAACTATAAGGACAACCCTTCTCTTTCGCCTGTTGATGCCCACATGCTGGTTGCACTGATGGCTCCAAGGCCGCTTTTGCTTCAGACAGGCACCACGGACAACTGGTCGGATCCGAAGGGTGAGTTTCTTTCCGCTGTGGCAGCCAGCCCGGTTTACGAACTTCTCGGAAAGAAGGCACTTGGCACTGAAGTGTGGCCGGAGGCAGGAGTTCCGGTACTGAACGACCTGGGATATTTCATGCACGAAGGAGGCCACGGCTCAATGCCGGGGGACTTCGCGATATTTATTAGGTTCATGAAGAAGCATTTCTTTGGAGAGTAAATAAAAGCATAATACAGGAGACAACTAAAATAAACCAGAAAATATGAAAAGCAATCGCAGAGATTTCCTCAGGATTACCGGGCTGACAGGCCTCGGACTGGCCGGAAGCAGCCTTCTAAAGGCAATCGGCACTGAACCCGCTCCATTCTCAACACCGGGCAGTCAGATTTTCAATATGTCGGGCTATGCGGCACCCCGTCTCGACACGGTACGGATAGGATTCATCGGTCTGGGCAACAGAGGGCCCGGTCATGTGTCGAGCATGAGCCTTCTTGAGGGTGTCGAGATCAAGGCGCTTTGTGATGTAGTTCCAGAAGAAGTTGAAAAGACAAGAAAGAGGATCGAATCTACAGGTTTTAAACCTGTTCTGTATTCAGGCGATCCGGAAGGATGGAAAAGAATGTGCGAAAGGGACGACATTGACCTTGTTTACATATGCACTCCATGGAATATGCATGCAGAAATGGCAGTATTTGCCATGGAACACGGTAAGCATGTGGCGATTGAGGTACCTGCAGCCGTAACAATGGATGAGTGCTGGCAGCTTGTTGAAACTTCCGAAAAGACCCGGAAGCATTGCATGATGATGGAGAATTGCTGCTACGACTTTTTCGAACTCCTTACACTTAACATGGCCAGGCAGGGTTTCTTCGGCGACATTATCCACGGAGAAGGAGCATACATACACAACCTCCTGGGAAGCAACTTCAATAAAACAGGATACTGGGAGATGTGGCGCCTTGAGGAAAACTCAACCCGCCGGGGCAACCTTTACCCGACCCACGGGCTGGGACCTGTCTGCCAGATAATGGATATAAACAGGGGCGACAAAATGAATTTCCTGGTGTCGGTAATGAGCGCAGACTTTATGATGAATAATACTGCCAAAGGCCTTGCCGAAAAAGATACCTTCTACAAAAAATATGTCGACAGGAAGTACAGGGGGAACATGACGACAACCACGGTCCTTACTGAGAAAGGCAGGACCATAATGATCCAGCATGATGTAACCTCACCCAATGTATATTCACGTATTCATAAGGTCAGCGGGACGAAGGCAGCAGCCCTGAAATACCCTCTCCCGGCAAAGATCTCAATTGGTGATGAATGGGTTAAGGATGAGGATATGAAGGCACTGGAGGAGAAATTTGCTCCTCCAATAGTGAAAAAAGTCGGCGAACTGGCAAAAAAAGTCGGAGGCCATGGCGGAATGGATTTCCTCGAGAACTGGAGGCTGATCGACTGTCTGCGCAACGGGCTGCCTCTCGACCAGGATGTATATGATGCAGCTCTCTGGAGCGCCATTGCACCATTAAGCGAATGGTCGGTCGAAAGCAGGTCGTATCCCGTTCCTGTTCCGGATTTCACAAGGGGAGCGTGGAAAACAAACGCACCGGTCGACATCACGCTGGAAAAGGGAGGCACCACAAAGGTGATAAGATAAAGAGCGCCCGGCTCACTTCTTCCATGCCAGCTTGTGGCTGCTGTCCTGAATTATTTTATTATGATCGAGAAGCCAGCGGATAACCCTTATAACCTTTTCCTCCGGCTGGCTTACCAGTTTAACGAGTTCTTCAGGATCGGGCGTATGTTCTGTAAGGATTTCCTTGATTTCTTCCAGGATGATATCAAATTCATATTTGCTCAGGTCGAGCTCATTCCTTTCGCGGCATACATCGCATGTTCCGCACCGGTCGGATTCCTCACCGAAATAATCGAGAAGCATAACCTCCCTGCATCTGTTGGTCGATTCTGCGTAATCGATCATTTTATCAAGGCGTGCGATATATTTCTCTTTGACATGAAGGTAGTTCTCCGGAGAAATAAGAAGTGCTTTCCTGACAAGCCGCTCTTCGGTAAAGATAACCAGGGAAGTAAGTTTCCCCGGTATGTACCGGATGATGTTCATCGACGACAGTTTTACAAGGTAATTATAAACTGTATCCCTCGTAATCGCGGCCTTACGGGAAAGTGAGTCCTCGTTGATAGCCACGAATTCGGTGAACATTCCGGTGTAGGACCTGAGAAGGAGTTTTATGAAGCCGTCAAATGATTCGTTTGCAACCTGAAATTTGTAAAGGTCGTCGCGTCCCACAACAAAATGCACCCGTGACGGATTATTAATTTCTTCCGTAAATTCGACATATCCCTCTCTCTGGAGAAAGGCAAGGCTGTTGTAGGTTTCAATCACGGGCAGCCGGAAGCGAGAAACGAATTCAGCCATATTGAAGTCAAAGACGTTGTTCTTTCCCGAGCCGAGCGGCACCATAAGATAATTGCACAATGCCTCATATACATCCTTGATCCTCTCCACCTCGGGAAATTTCTGCCTCAGGGAATCATATAACCGGGTTTTGTCGGATGGTGAAAAAAGAAGCACAGCCCAGGCAGGTTTGCCATCCCTTCCGGCCCTGCCGCTTTCCTGAAAATAATTCTCAAGCGAATCAGGGGTATCCCAGTGGATCACGAACCTTACATCGGCCTTATCGATTCCCATTCCGAAGGCGTTGGTCGATACTATAACCCGTGTCTTTCCGGTCGACCATGCTGCCTGTTTCCTGTCTCTCAGTTCATCGGATAGACCGGCATGATAGAAGTCGGCATCTATCCCGTTGGCAACCAGAAATTCCGCAACTTCCTTGCTTCTCTTCCTGCTGCGGACATACACTATTCCGCTGCCCTTAACACTTCCCAGCGTTTTCAGAAGGTAGCTTCCTTTTTCTTCGACCTGGCGGACTAGATAGGAGATGTTTTTCCGGGCGAAGCTGGTCCGGAGCACATTTTTCGTTCTGAAGGCAAGCTTCTCCATTATGTCATCCACTACCGCCGAAGTAGCAGTGGCTGTAAGCGCCAGAAAAGGAATTTCAGGGGATATGATTTCCCTGAGGGAGGCTATTTTCAGGTATGATGGCCTGAAATCGTAGCCCCACTGGGAAATGCAATGAGCCTCATCGATTGCAACAAGAGAAAGGTTAAGGCGTCCGGCTTTTCCCTGGAACAACGGAGTGGAGATTCGTTCGGGGGAAACATAAAGGAACTTGTAATCGCCGTAAATACAGTTTTCGATTGTGATATCAATCTCCTCCCTGGTCATGGCAGAATGAATCATCAGCGATTTGATCTCAAGGCTGTTAAGGCGATTCACCTGTTCTTTCATCAAGGCAATAAGAGGAGTGATTACGAGGCATGTCCCTTCCATTGCCAGGGCCGGTACCTGAAAAGTGATCGATTTACCTCCTCCGGTAGGCATGAGGGCAAGTGTGTCTCTGCCTTCTGCAACCGAACGGATAATTTCCTCCTGAAGAGGCCTGAAGGATGTGAATCCCCAATACCTGGTCAGGATTTTCCTGCATTGTTCTATCGTTACCGTTTGCCGGGGCATATACAAATGTAGCAACAAGTTTTCAGAGTGCTGTTTTTTTTAGTAATTTGCGCCCACAAAAACCAAAAGGATCAGACAATGTCATTTTTTGAGGAAAAAATAATTTTCGAAGGTTTGACCTTTGATGATGTCCTTCTTGTTCCTTCATATTCTGAGGTGCTTCCAAGGGAAGTGGATATCAGTTCTATGTTCAGCAGGAACATAAAGATCCATACTCCGGTGGTTTCGGCGGCGATGGACACTGTCACGGAGGATGAGCTTGCCATAGCCATCGCCAGGGAAGGCGGCATAGGTGTGATCCACAAGAACATGCCTGTTGAAAGACAGGCTGCACAGGTAAAGAGGGTAAAAAGGGCTGAAAACGTTATGATCTTTGATCCCATAACAATCGGGCTCGAGGCAACGGTGGCCGAAGCCATTAATCTGATGACTGAATATAAGATCGGAGGCATTCCGGTCATCGACAGGGGAGGCATACTCAAGGGGATTGTCACCAACAGGGATCTGAGGTTTGAAAAAAACAACAATAAAAAGATCACGGAAGTGATGACTACCGACCTCATTACGACCAATCACCAGACGGATCTGAAGGCAGCGGCACGTATTCTGCAGAAGCACAAAATAGAAAAACTGCCGATGGTGGATGAATCGGGAAAGCTGATCGGCCTTATAACATACAAGGATATTACCAAAATAAAGGATCGTCCCAACTCATGCAAGGATGACAAGGGAAGGCTGAGGGTTGCCGCTGCAGTAGGTATCGCATCCGACACCCTGTTAAGGGTCGAGGCCCTCATAAATGCAGGGGTTGATGCCATTGTGATTGATACAGCCCATGCTCATACAAAAAGTGTACTGAAGATTCTCAGGGAGGTAAAGAAAGCATATCCGTCTGTCGAGGTGATTGCAGGCAATATCGGGACCGCAGAGGCCGCCAGGAGTCTGGTGGACGAGGGCGCGGATGCCGTTAAAGTCGGGATCGGACCAGGATCAATTTGCACCACAAGGATTATTGCAGGAGTGGGCGTGCCCCAGCTTAGCGCCATCTACAACGTGGCAATGGCAATAAAAGGATCGGGTGTGCCTGTGATAGCTGACGGTGGTATAAGATATTCTGGTGATATAATAAAAGCAATTGCAGCCGGAGCTGATTCGATAATGGCCGGCTCGCTCTTTGCCGGAGTCGAGGAATCGCCGGGCGACACCATTATCTACAACGGACGTAAATTCAAGGCTTACAGGGGAATGGGTTCGATTGAGGCCATGCAGCAGGGATCCAAGGACCGGTATTTCCAGGATATCGAGGATGATATACGGAAACTAGTTCCGGAGGGCATTGAAGCCAGGGTTGCGTATAAAGGCACACTCTCGGAAGTCATCTTTCAGATGATGGGCGGACTAAGAGCCGGGATGGGTTACCTTGGCGCCAAAAATATAAGTGTTCTCAAGTCGGACAGCAAATTTACAAGAATCACTCATTCAGGTATAATCGAGAGCCATCCTCATGATGTGGCAATAACAAGGGAATCGCCGAACTATAGCAGGAAGTCTTTCGAATAACGGATCTTCTCGTAGTGCCATGAGACAAAAATCAATCCTGAGCCATATACTGATCATTCTGTCTCTTTCATCCGGCTTTGCTCAAAATGCCGATGAAGAGATACTTATGACCGTGGCAAAAATGGATGTCGAAGCGGGCGAGTTTGTCAGAATGTTCAATAAAAGCCTTGATCCGGAATACAGGGTTGAGATTGATGAATATCTTCAACAGTTCATTGCTTTCAAGCTAAAGGTTGCTGATGCGGTTGAACATGGTTATGATACTACAATGGCCTTCAGGGAAGAACTCAATGGGTACCGGAATCAACTGGCCCAAACCTGGCTGACCGATCCCGATATCAGGGAAAAGACTCTCAGAAAAGCCTACCAGCGTTATTTGGAGGAGATTAATGCATCGCATATTCTTGTTAACTGTCCTCAGAATGCTTCTCCGGACGACACACTGAAGGCATACGGGAAAGCGATCGAAATAAGAAAAAGAATTCTTGGAGGAGAGCCGTTCGGAGAAATAGCCTTATCCGAATCCGACGATAAATCGGCGATGACAAATAGGGGCAGCCTGGGCTATTTTACTGTATTCCAGATGATCACACCCTTTGAAGATGCTGCATACAGTCTTCAGCCAGGTACGGTATCGGAGCCAGTACGAACACCTTTCGGCTACCACATCATTAAAGTCATCGACCGCAGGCCGTCAAGAGGTAAAATCAGGGTTTCCCATATCATGAAATCGGTTCCTCCCGGATCAGACGAACAGGCAGTAAGTAAGGCTAAAAATGAGATCAGTCAGGTTTATGAAAAGCTCGGGAAAGGTGAATCATTTGCAAAGCTTGCCTCTGAAAATTCCGACCACAGGGAGTCTGCGGCTAACGGAGGCGAGCTGAACTGGTTTGGTGCCGGGGAAATTATAAATGAATTTTCGGAGGCAGCCTTCTCAATAAAGGATACAGGTGAATACACAAAGCCTGTAAGGTCGCCATACGGATTTCATATAATCAAACTCCTCGAAAAAAAGGGACCCGGTACCTATGAAGAGGCAAAGCCTTTCCTTGAGAGCAGGCTGAATCAGACTGACCTGGTCTCGCTTGGGAAGAAGTCGTTTATCGACAGGCTGAGAAAGGAATATGATTTCAGGGTGGACCCTGAAGTAAGAAACTGGTTTATAAAAAACACAGATACCCTGATAATCCGGGGAAAGGCAAAATACCCCGCCCACAGTATCCCAAAAGGAAATATCTACTCTTTTGCCGGGAAGAGTCTGTCTGCATCAGACTTTGCATCATATCTTGAAAAAAGAGACAGGGCTATTGAAACTGACAACCCTTCCCAGTTCATTGATGCATCTGTTGAATCGTTAGCTTCTGAGGAAATCATGAAATATGAGGATTCCATCCTTGAAAAAAAGCATCCTGACTTCAAATATCTTATGAAGGAGTTTCACGACGGAATTCTGCTCTTCGAGATATCATCGGATAAGGTCTGGAACAGGGTCCAGGAGGATTCAGCAGGTCTTTTGTTGCATTATGAACTTAACAAGGACAAATTTCTTTCTGACAGAAGCATCGAAGGAAAGGTGTATACGCTCAGGGACACGAAGGGGGGAGTAAGTCTGGAGAAGTCATTCAGGAAATACGCCCGCAAACAGGATGCAGATGAAAAGCTTCTGGCCCGGTTCAATAAAGGAAGTGACACTCTGCTTACAATAACTGAAGGACGGTGGAAAGCCGGTGATGATCCAGAAATAGACAACGTAGAATGGATGCCAGGGGATCATTTCATCACCCTTAACGGATTTCCTGCAGTCCTGAAAATCATAAAAGTTAATGAACCTGCTCCGCTTCCCTTCAGGGAAGTTCAGGCGGATATAATTTCAAGTTATCAGGACTGGCTGAATGAGGAATGGATAAGGGAGTTAAGGGGCAGCTTTGCTGTTAAGACCGACGAACAGGTATTAAAGGAAGTAAAAAAGAGACTGGCTAATGAATAGGATTCTTAAGTTCATATTAATAATGCTGACCGTTTATGCCTGCAATGGAGGCAATGGCCAGCCCAGGCGTGTAGCCGTTGCAAAAGCCGGCGAAAGGATTCTTTACGTGGATGAGATTCCTATGAATGGGGTAAACACCACAAATACTGACGATAGCACAACTTATGTCCAGAACTACATAAATAAATGGGCAAAAAGGGAGCTTTTGTTTCAGAAGGCTTCAGCCAATCTCTCTCATGAACAGATGGAGGAGATCGATTACCAGGTGGCCGAAACAAAGCGCAATCTTGTAGTGCATGAATACCAGAGCATGATGATGATCCAGAAAATGGACACCGTCATATTACGCGAAGAGATGGAACGTTACTACAAGGAGAACGAGGAAGGATTTATCCTGACCTCGAACATCGTAAAAGCCCTGTTCATAAAGCTGCCGGTTGAAACGCCCGAGATGTGGAAATTCAGGTCGTTGATAAGGTCCGACAAACAAAAAGATATTCAGGAACTTGAAAGCCTGTGTTACCAGTTTGCCGAGCGATTCGATGACTTTAATGAAACCTGGATAACAATGGACAAGCTTTCGGTTGAAATGAAGGATGAGATTCCAAACCAGGAGAACTTTCTGAAATGGACCAGGTTTCATGAAGCACGCGATTCGGCATCGGTTTACCTTGTGGCGATAAATGATTTCAGGCTTAGGGGAACGCTTGCTCCCTTTGAATATGTCATTGAAGATATCCGGAGGCTTGTTTGGAACAACCGCCGGATTGAATTTCTCAAGGAACTTGAGAATGGGATTTATAATGAAGGATTAAAGCAAAACAGTTTTAAGATTTACTGATAAAATGAGAAGAAAAAGGACAGTTATATTTTTGGTTGCAGGGTTGATGCTGTGTGTTCTGTCATCAAATGCACAGACCCTTGTTGAATCAGTTGCTGCGATTGTGGGGAATGAGGTAATTTACCTTTCGGATGTTGAAAACGGCGTTCTGGATGTGAGACGAAGCAACCCCCGGGCACGTGTAGATGACCTCCGCTGCAATACTTTCCAGGAATTGCTTATAGCCAAGCTGTTTGTGGACCAGGCCAGGATCGACAGCATAATCGTGACCGACGACCTGGTGGAGACTGATCTGAACATGCAGATTAACGATGCAATAAGAACAGCGGGAAGTGAAGAGGCTCTTCAGAAATACTTCAACAAGAGCATGGTTGAGATCAGAAGGGATATAAGGAAAGCTCTGGTGGAAAGTCAGACAGTATCGGAAGTTCAGAACACCATAACTTCAGATCTTAAGATTACACCCAATGATGTCAGAAGATTCTTTAATTCCATACCCAGGGATTCTTTGCCAGTTATCCCGTCGAGGGTTCAGATCAGCATTATTCAGCTCGATCCCCCCAGGAATGAGGAAAACAAGGCTGAAGCCAGACAGAAGCTCCTTGATATCCGCAGTCAGATTCTTGCAGGTAAGAGCTTCTCACTGCTGGCCATACAAAATTCGGAAGACGGTTCTTACATAAACGGCGGGGAAATAGGTTACAAGCTCAAGGGCGAACTTGAAAAGCCCTATGCAGATGCAGCCTGGAGCCTCTCGCCGAACACCGTTTCAAGAATTGTTGAATCAAAATACGGTTTTCACATTATCCAGATGATCGACAAGAAGGGTGATCTCCTGAACACGAGGCATATTCTGATCAGGCCAAAGGTTAAGCCCGGGGATGCCGAAGAGGCACTAGCCACGCTCGACAGCCTGACGAGGCTTATACGTAAGGACAGCCTTAAATTCGAGGATGCTGCCATGAGATTCTCCACTCATATCGACAGCCGGATCAACGGCGGGAAGATGGTAAGCTCCAATCCTGCAGAGAGAATCAACTGGTTTTCGCTTGATGAGCTCAACAGGGATATGTATGTAAAGGTCAGGGATCTGAAGTTGGGTGAGATCTCGGAGCCATTCCAGACCACCGATGATATCGGGAATGTTGTATTCAGGGTCGTAAGGCTTGACGATGAGGTACCGGCTCACCGGGCAAATCTAAAGGATGACTACCAATATTTCTACGGCGCAACAATGATGAGAGAGAGGCAGTCGTCGTACCAGAAGTGGATCATGGAAAAAATAGGGACCACCTATATCAGGATCAGTGATGAGTTCAAATCATGCAAATTTCTTGAATCAGGATGGCTGAAATAGCATCTTTGAAAACATTGTCGTCTTCAGGATTCCTTAGAAAATCCCTTCTTCTGGCGGGTATCATTCTCATTTCACAATCATTCTTCAGCCAGGATTTGCCTAAACAGCAGAAACCCGGGAAAAAAATGATTGAGGTTCTCAATGCCGATGAAGGGATCGACGAAATAGAAAAGAGCACCGGAAGAAGGGTAACAAGGCTTCTAAGGAACGTTTCCCTTAAACAGGAGAATATATTCATGACCTGCGACAGCGCATGGTTTTATCCTGGCGTTAATCAGGTTAAGGCTTTCAGAAGAATCCACATGTTTCAGGGAGATACCCTTCACCTTTACGGCGACAGCCTGTTTTATGACGGAGCAACTGAACAGGCATCGGTTCATGGCAATGTTGAACTCGTCGACAAGGAAACCCATTTGTTCACCCAGGCCGTTGAATATGATGTGGCCAACGAGATTGCCCGTTACAATACCGGCGGCAGGATTACAAACGGAGAGAACACCCTCACCAGCATAATCGGCATATATTACGTGGCGCAGAATCTTTTCCATTTCAAGGACAGCGTCAACATAATCAATCCGGATTATGTAATGAAGGCTGATACAATGGACTATAACACTCAGACCGAGACTGCTTTTTTCACGGGCCCTTCCGAAATGGAAGGCGACAGTATCTACCTGTATTGTGAAAAAGGATGGTATGACACAAAAAACGACATATCGCGGATATGGAAGAATGCCGTCATCGACAACAGGCAGCAGGTAATCAGGGGAGATTCGCTCTATTATGATGATCTGAACGGATACGGTCTTGCCTTTAACAATACAAGCATTACCGATACAACCAACAACATAATTGTAAAGGGCGACTATGCATGGTATTATGAGAATCCCGAGCGATTCATGGTCACTGAGAAAGCTTTGTTCATCCAGGTATCGAAAGAGGACTCATTATTCCTGCATGCCGATACAATTAGTGCTGTAACCAGATCAGACTCAGCCATGAAGGACTACAGGCTGATGAGGGCTTATCACAACTGCAAGATCTTCAGCAATGATCTTCAGGCAAAATGTGACTCTCTCTCCTACTCGTTCCGCGATTCGGTAATCAGGCTTTATACACTTCCCGTGCTCTGGTCGGAAGAAAACCAGCTTGTCTCCGATTCAATAGCTATATTCACAAAGAACCGGCAGGCAGAAAGACTCGAATTATATAATTCTGCTTTTGTGACCAGCCAGGTTGATGATACTCGCTTCAACCAGGTCAAGGGCAGATCTCTTACCGGTTACTTCAGGGATAATGAGTTGTACAAGATCAACGTGGAGGGGAATGGGGAAACCATTTACTACCTTCTTGACGGCGAACAGATTGTTGGAGTCAATCAGGCCAAATGTGCCAGGATTGAAATACTGGTCGAAGACGGTAAGATTGTCGAGATAGCTGAGTACCAGAATCCTGAAGGGTTTATCGATCCCCCTTCGGAAGCAGATCCGCTCAAGCTCAGACTGGAAGGATTTACGTGGCAGGATTTGATAAGACCTAAAAAAATGGAGGATATATTCAAAAAATAAAAGGCTGGTGATAAACCAGCCTTTTTTTAGTATTCATCTTCATTGAAGAAGAAATCATCCTTTGATGGATAATCGGGCCAGATATCTTCAATACTTTCGTAGATATCTCCCTCATCCTCAATCTCCTGTAAGTTTTCAATAACCTCCATGGGGGCACCTGACCTTATGGCGAAATCAATCAGCTCATCTTTTGTGGCAGGCCAAGGAGCATCTTCGAGTTTTGATGCTAATTCAAGTGTCCAATACATTTTTAGTAGTTAGATTTTGTTTAAAAAAA
>JAFGXK010000259.1 GCA_016936695.1 Bacteroidales bacterium
AGGGAGCAGAACTCCAGTCTGATGCAATTAATTTGGAAATGCCTTCATAAAGGAAATGCCAGCCGATAACAACCCGCACAAGGGTAAGCAGCCATGTGGTTAACCTGTTTGATACCGAATCAGACTTTGTCTTCATAGATGTATTTTATTTCTCACGTTCTGCAATTATGTTGTTGAATCTGAGCTCCAGTTCAGGATCGAAGCGTGCAAGTTTTTTCCATTCTTCCGCTCCGTAAACTCCGGCCTGAGTCCAGTCAAAGGGCACGAATCCTATCCTGCGTATAACTGAAGATCTCCTGAAATTGAAATCAAATTTACCGGGATCAACAAACATCGGATCGGCGATTAGCGAATGGATATCCTTGCCTTCTTTCTTCCAGGTGCTGAAATCCTGATCTGCGAACTTAATGTCCTTGGTCCGGGTGTCCCAGTAAATGTTATAATCTGTCAGCAGGTTGAATTTATGCCAGTTACTGCTGAGCAGTGTGCCTCTGTCTGTAAAGATAATGTTTCTGGTGAAGGACAGCGACCTGTGCTCCTCAATCCTGGTTGCCTGAAGCTGCGACCGGATATTGAATGCGAAGATATTGTTACGGATAATGTTCTCCTTTCCGTAGTGCTGGTGGAAACCGCTGTTTTTGCACAGATAAACCAGGTTGTTCTCCATGGTTATACCATATGAACCCTCATCGGTATAAAGCCCCCAGCCTCCGTAATCGAAGGAATAAACATGATGAATATGATTATTTGATACGACCGTTCCTTCCGAAGCCCCCAGGGTGTAAACCCCTCCCATATCGCAGAGTTCGCCCCAGCCCAGGTGGTGAATGTGATTATAACTGATCTCGTTCCGTTTTGTCGGACTGTGAGCGTAACCCCATACCCAGCCAACCGAGATGCCTGTATAACGGAGATCGGCTATTTCGTTATGAGTTATTTTGTTATCACTTGCGTTGAAAATGATCACACCTACAGCGCATGGGAAAACATGACCTGCATTCCTGATTATGTTGTTATCGACTGTAATATGATTCGTGATCTCTCTTTCGTCGGGTCTGATGACAGTCTCACCAATCTTGATCCCTCCGGCGCCAAGGTCGTGCATGTAACACCGGGTAACAGTACAATTACTGCATGCCCGTCTGAACCAGAAAGCATAAGTACCGGTATGGGCAATTTCACAGTTGTCAAATGCAATGTTGCGGGCATAATCGGCTGTAATGACCGCATCGACCGGCGCTGCAGCCTGGGCAGGCTCGTTACCGTCGGATGGTGTCAGATAACCGGCAACCTCGAAAGTGAGGTTCTCAAACCTGATGTTTTCGACTTTTTTCCCTTCCCCGGCCTCTCCCCTGAGAACAACAAATTCCTTGAGAACAGGGATGTGGAATGTGGTATTTGCCAGTGTCTCACCTTCGCGGGGAATGTAATAAAGATACCCTGAGCGTTCAAGGAACCATTCGCCGGGAGCATCGAGCGCCTGCCTGAAGTTCTCGATAAGATATCGCGATTTCGCATTAACAGGATTCCATGGTTTCATACCTTCACCAACCGTATACACCGACGATGAATCTCTGGAAAATCCTGTTATGCGCTTTCTTGTATTATCCCAGTTATGGTAGAAGATGATGAGGGCATCCCTGAAATCCTCACCGGTGAATGACTCGAGGTACTTCGCATCAGCCGGGTCGAGACCAATTTTCTGAACGGCAAGTTCCGGGGCTCTTCCCGTTCCTTTTTCCAGAACTGTTTCTTCCACTAAGCTTACCTGTGAAAAGCCCTCATTTGGTGTTCGTGCCCTGATGGATCTTTCTCGGTTGACATAAAGTTGTTCAAAATATGAATTATAATGAGCAACCTGAGGAATAAATGCCCTCCAGAGGTTTGGGCTCACAATCTCCCAGCCTTCAACCGGTTCACCTCCCCTGAGTATTGCCTTTTCCCCCTGCGCCGCCCGGATGATAAGCGGTGATTTTTCGGTCCCGGAGTCTTCAGCGGTAAGCACAAGCGGCTGCATCATAAAATATTCACCACCTGCAGCAATGATTTCAAGAGCTTCATCAAATTTCATGGTTTCCCTTAACTCCCTCGCCTTATCCCTTGCGGCTGCAAGTGTTGCGAGGGGCATGGCTGAATTTCCCGGATTACTGTCATCTCCTGCCGGTGAAAGATAGATTTTCTGGCCGGATAAAAAGGAATTTCCTGACAGAGTTATCGCAAGTATCAGACTTAAAAATGTCTTCATTTTAATCATCACTGTCAATAATTACTTTTTAAACTCAATTTTAAAGGCAATAACCTGCCATTCGGGCAATATTGCAGGCCTGGTAATAACCAGTGCTTCCTCTTCCTGCTTCCATTTCATTTTCTCATCGCTTCCAAGCATTGTGACTGATCTGATTTTCTTATCCGCCAGCTGTGAATTTTTTCCAAGTGAAGTTATCCTGACATCATCTTCCGGTTTTCCCATACAGAAAGCATAAAGGGCATTCCCTTTGACAGTAAATCGTATGTCATTCCACTGATAAGGCCTGACATCGCGTACCCCTCCGAATACTCCCTTCTCCTGTTTCTGCATCGACGGGCCTTCCCCATAGACTTTCCACGGACGTGTGCCGTAAATCCCCTCACCATTTACAGGAGTCCATGCAGCTATCTCTTCGAGTATATCCAGGACGTCCTGTTCGAGATCACCTTCAGGAGTCTGAACAACGTTCAGCAGGAGATTTCCGTTTTTACTTACGATATCAACCAGCATCTGTATCACCTCTGTCCCGGTCATATATTTCTGGCCTGTGCGGTAATACCAGTCGCCGATGGAAGTGTCAGTCTGCCAGGGATCCACACTTATCGAGTCCATCGCACCCCTTTCAATGTCCCTTACCCATCTTCCTTCTGAAACAAGATGCTTGCATGTGTAAACCGCTTCAAGCAGCCCGTCGTTTTTCTTAATGTCTTCATTGTAAAAATGAGCCAGCATGGTTCTGCCAACCTCTCCGAAAGGAAGCTCACCGTCGGTATAAAGCAAATCAGGATGATACATATCAAGC
>JAFGXK010000260.1 GCA_016936695.1 Bacteroidales bacterium
AAGGGGAATGATCAAGCTTATCAACACAGGACCTAAGTTTTTTTCACCTTCGCTGAAAATGGTAGTATGCATACCCTCCGGAAGCACCGAGGTTGAACTTCGTGCGGTCCGCGACTCATCGGAACACGCCGGAGGCAGGGATGTATACCTGATCTACGAACCCATGGCTGCTGCCATCGGTATCGGACTTGATGTGGAGGCTCCCGAGGGCTGCATGATTGTCGACGTAGGTGGCGGGACGACTGAAATTGCCGTCATTGCGCTTGGAGGGATTGTATGTAACAAGTCAATACGTATTGCCGGAGACGGATTTACTGCGGATATCCAATCGTACATGAGGCATCAGCACAACATTAAAATCGGCGAAAGGACGGCAGAAGATATCAAGATCGCTGTGGGATCAGCTCTCCCGGATATCGATAATCCACCGCAGGATTACATTGTAAGGGGGCCAAACATAATGACATCACTTCCCATTGAGATTCCCATCTCATACCAGGAAATTGCATATTGCCTCGATAAATCGCTTACAAAGGTGGAGGCTGCACTGCTTAACGTGCTTGAACAGACTCCTCCTGAACTTTATGCCGATGTTGTGAACAAAGGTATCTACCTTACAGGAGGAGGCGCCCTTCTGAGAGGTCTCGACAGAAGACTGGCGGATAAGCTGAACATAAATTTCAATGTCGTCGAGGACCCCCTCCATGCTGTCGCAAGAGGCACCGGAGTGGCATTGAAGAACGTGGACAAGTTTCCTTTCCTAATGAGATAACCTGACGAAGTGAGTGAATGAGAAACCTGCTAAACTTTCTTCTGAAATACAATAATATAATCGTATTTCTTATCCTGGAAGGAGTAGCATTCTATTGGCTCACCAACGGCAATTCATATCATAACTCGAGGATGGTCAAAACTGTCCAGGGAATGACACGAGGAATGGAGGAGAGGATAACCACTGCTAAAAACTATCTAAGTCTGAGGGAGGTAAACGCAGAGCTTGCTGAAGAGAACAACTACCTGCTTAACCGGCTCGAACAACTTTCGCCTGAACAGGATTCAGGTTTTATATCTGTAAACGATTCAACGACAGGTCAGCATTACAATTATATCACGGCAAGGGTGATCAATAATTCCGTCAATAAACAGAAGAATTTTATTACAATCAATAAGGGACGTCTTCAGGGCATTAAACCCGATATGGCTCTGACCGACGGCCGTAATGTTGTCGGACTGGTGGTAGGCTGTTCCCGGAATTTTTCTGTAGCTATTTCCCTTCTCAATCTCGATTTCAGGTTAAGCTCGAGGCTGAAATCAAGCGGCTACTTCGGGTCGCTGACATGGGACGGTCGTAATCCCCGCTACGCAGTATTGAATGAAATTCCCCAGCACATATCAGTTGCTCAGGGTGATACAGTCGAGACAACCGCATTCTCCGCTGTCTTTCCGGAAGGAATCGGCATCGGCCGGGTAAGTGAAATAAAAAAGAGCGGAAGTGATTTTTACAAGATAAGCGTTGAGCTGTTTACCGATTTCAGGCAGGTTCAGTATGTGAATGTCATCGGAAACCTGCTCAGGCAAGAACAGCTTGAACTTGAATTGCAGTACAAATGATCAACTCTATCCTGAAATACGGACTGATAAGCGTCCTCCTGATTCTGCTTCAGGTTCTGGTGCTGAATAATATTCAGTTCAGCGGATATGTAAATCCCTACGTTTACATTATTATAATCCTTATTCTTCCGTCACTCACCCCGTCGTGGCTCATTCTTATAATTGGATTCGTTGCCGGACTGATAATCGACCTTTCTGCAGGATCGCCCGGGATGCACGCGTCGGCAACCCTGCTGGCCGGTTTTGCCCGGCCATTTGTACTAAGGCTGATTGCCCCGCGTGATGGATACGACCCCGGATCGAGCCTTTCAATGGCTTCCTATGGATTCAGGTGGTTCCTGATATATGCTACGGCTATTGTTTTGATTCATCATAGCGCCTTATTTTTCATCGAGGTTTTCAGATTTACTGATTTCTTCAGGACAATATTAAGGATACTGTTGAGTTCAATCTTTACACTGGGGTTTGTCCTTCTCATCGAGTATTACCGCAAGGAGAGGTAACTTTTCTTTCATGAAAGACGCATTCATAAACAGGAAGTACGTAATCATGGCATTTGTCGTGGTTGCAGCGCTCGTTCTGCTTGTAAGACTCTTTGTGATACAGGTTGTAAAGGATACATACAGGTTGTCGGCCGATAACAATGTCCTCAGATATGTTACACAATATCCTGCAAGAGGTCTTATTTACGACAGGAACAAGAAACTGATGGTGTATAATCAGGCTGCATACGATCTTATGGTTGTCCCGGCACAGGTCACGGATATAGATACAGCTGAATTCTGCAATCTTCTGGAAATATCAGTCAGTTCCTTCCGCGACAGGATGGACGCGGCAATAAACTATTCAAGAAGGGCTCCGTCAGTTTTTCTCAAGCAGATCTCAGCAGAAACATATGCAAGATTCCAGGAAAAGCTTTTTTCCTATCCCGGATTTTACGTCCAGCCGCGAACACTGAGGAAATACTCAAAACCCATCGCTGGTCATATCCTTGGCTATGTTAGCGAGGTAGATGAATCGGTGGTGAAAAATAATCCCTACTACAAGGCCGGAGACTATATAGGGAAACTCGGAATAGAGGAAGCATATGAAAAGTACCTGAGGGGCAGGAGAGGAGTCACCATCTATCTTGTTGACGTCTACAGCCGAATCAAGGGATCCTATGCCGACGGCCGCCTTGATACGGTTGCCGTGCAGGGAGAGGATATAATCTCAACCGTCGATATGGATCTTCAGGAATACGGTGAACTCCTGATGAGAAATAAATCAGGGAGCATTGTGGCCCTCGAGCCCTTAACCGGAGAGGTACTCGCACTGGTCTCAAGCCCTAACTACGATCCCGGGTTGCTTGTGGGCAGAATAAGGTCGGAAAACTATTCAAGACTCAGTGCCGATACTGCACTTCCACTCTTTAACAGGGCTATCCAGGCAAAGTATCCCCCGGGTTCAACTTTCAAGCCAATCAACGGACTCATAGGTCTTCAGGAGAATGTTATTGCTCCTTCAACCCTTTTCGGATGCAACAATGGTTATATGTTTATCGGCTGCCATTCCCACAGTTCTCCACTCGACCTTATTCACGGCATCTCAAATTCGTGCAATGCCTACTTCTGCCAGGTATTCCGAAGAATTATGGAGAATCCGGAATATCCGACGGTTGAGGCGGCTTACGTTAAATGGAAGGAATATCTTGACCAGTTCGGCTTCGGTCAGAGACTCGGAATTGAATTCACCAATGAACTTGCCGGACTTGTTCCTTCACCGGAATATTTCGACAGGTATCACGGAAAAAACGGATGGAAGGCGCTTACTATAATCTCCATGGCAATCGGACAGGGTGAAATTGAAACAACTCCTCTCCAGATGGCCAATATGACCGCTGCCATTGCAAACAGGGGATATTATTACACTCCCCATATAGTTAAGTCGATAGGGACCAATGGGAAACCCGACGAAAAATATCTTGCTAAACGCACCATCAGTATCGATTCAGCAAATTTTGAATTCATAGTTCAGGGAATGGAAGAAGCTGTAAACGGATCTGAGGGAGCTACGGCAAGGATCGCAGCCCTGAAAGATATAATAGTGTGCGGGAAAACAGGAACTGCCCAGAATCCTCACGGGAAGGATCATTCGGTGTTCATTGCATTTGCCCCGAAGGATGACCCTGAAATTGCAATTGCGGTATATGTCGAAAACGCCGGATTCGGAGCAACCTATGCGGCACCTGTTGCCAGTCTGATGATGGAGAAATATCTCACCGGCGAGGTGACGAATAAATACTCGGAACAAAGAATACTTGATCTGAATCTTATTGCCGGTGACTAGAAACATCAATATATGGAACAGACTCGACAAGGTTTCTATCGGGATCTTCCTGCTGCTTGTTGTAATAGGATGGTTCAATATTTACGCAGCCGTCTTTAACGAGGAGCACACAAGGATAATCGACCTTTCCCAGAGATACGGGAAGCAGTTTGTGTGGATTATTGCAACAGTTGTCATCGCAGTATTCGTTGTGGTGATCGATACCAGGTTTTATTTTTTCTTTGCATATTTCATTTACGGATTTCTGCTTTTCCTTCTCATTCTGGTGCTTTTCGTAGGAAAGGACATTAACGGCGCCAGATCGTGGTTCCAGTTCGGGGCTTTCAGCCTTCAACCGTCCGAATTCGCAAAAATCGGCACCGTCCTTGCCCTGGCTGCTTATCTGAATGCTTCCCGGCATGAGCTGGGAAAGCTGTCTGTCTTTATGAAATCCGTGGGTATTATCATGATGCCCGTATTGCTTATTGTGCTGCAGCCCGATATGGGATCGGCAGTAGTTTTCCTTGCCCTCTTTATCGTACTTTTCAGGGAAGGCATGAGTCCCTATATCCTGATCTCGGGCCTACTGATGATGATTCTCTTCTTTTTTACATTGATATTCAATAACACCTGGCTCACAATAGCGCTGATAACTGCTGCTCTGCTTCTGGCATGGGTCGCCACCAGAAAATGGAAACTCTGTCTTCTGGCACTGGGTATACTTGCCGGCATGTCGTTGCTGGTCTACGGATTAAACAGCCTGGTGATAAAATCGATGAAAAACGAGCACGTCCTGCTGATCTCCGTTCTGCTATCAGGTGTGATATTTGCAGTCTACTTTTATAATAAAAAGGCTATCTCGCTCCTGATGATCTACCTGTTCCTGGCCGGGAGCCTTGCTTTTGTCAACTCGGTTAATCTGGCATTCAATAACCTTATGAAACCGCATCAGAAGGAAAGGGTGGAAATAATGCTCGGGATAAAATCGGATCCTCACGGTACCGGTTACAATGTCAACCAGTCGATTATCTCGATAGGTTCGGGAGGCTTTTCCGGCAAGGGATACCTTCAGGGGACCCAGACCAAATTCAAATTCGTTCCGGCGCAAAGTACCGATTTCATCTTTTGCACAATAGGTGAGGAATGGGGCTTTATGGGATCGTTCGTGGTAATTGCCTTATATGTCATACTGCTGGTAAGGCTGATAATGCTGGCTGAGAGGCAGCGATCCGATTTCTCAAGAATATACGGATACGGAGTTGTGTCAATCTTCTTCGTCCATTTCTTCATCAATATCGGAATGACTGTCGGACTGGTTCCCGTTATCGGTATTCCGCTCCCCTTCCTGAGCTACGGAGGAAGCTCCCTGTGGGCCTTTACAATACTTCTGTTTATTTTTCTACGGCTCGATGCAAGCCGCGCAGAGTATCTGGTGTGATCAGAAGGGGATAGTAATCCTGTGCGATATTTCTATTCCGAAATCCTTTTCCACATAGTCAATAAGCTGCGGGAAAAACTCCATAAAATCGTCCTGAAGAGAATAGTAATTCTTTTTCAGTGCCTTCATCGCAAACCTTGTCTCATTCGGTAGCGATGACCTCTTGCTTAATGTGTTCAGGACATGCCTGATCCCTCTCCTTGTCTGGTATGATTCTATCCAGTTGTTTATAATGAAGAAGGGCATCATCTTCCTTACATCTTCCGGAAGTATGTCAAAGTTGTTGACCATCGCCCTGTAGAAATTGTAGGTAACACTCTCAAGAGGCCTGCGCGAAAAAAAATTCCACTCCTTCGTAAGGAAATGATCGTAAAGAATATCAGTGATAACACCCGAATATTTGTGGTATTTTCTGCTGAAATAAATCTTGCTCCGGTGAACGACCGGATGCCTGTCGGTGAAATCATCAATATGCCGGTGAAGTATAATGCCCTTCCTGACCTGCTCGGGATATTTCAAATAATCGCGCCCTTTTACATAGTCTCCTATGTAGTTCCCGATGATTATTTTTTCAGAATCACCTGAAAGGTATATGTGGGCCAGGACATTCATTTCAGGACATAATAGTACAAAGAAATAATTTTAGCCCGGTTATACAGGAAACATTTTCTTTAACATATTTTTAAAGGACATAAATTCGAGTTTAAATCATCATATAATCAATTAATTATCGTATAATTACCGCATTCGAAAAAATCAATTCAAATGTTCGGATTTTATACCCGCAAATTATAAATTTGTCGTTTCAGTTTATTATAATAACGGTTTTTTCACGAAATTAATTATCAAGTATCAAGGGAGGAATTATGGTAAAAAAGAATGTAATAATAATCGGTGCAGCCGGAAGGGATTTCCACAACTTCAATACCTATTTCAGGGACAATGAAAGCTATAATGTAGTCGCATTTACTGCTGCCCAGATACCTGATATTGACGGCAGGAAATATCCTGCCGTGCTTGCAGGCAGGTTGTATCCTGAAGGGATTCCGGTTTTTGCGGAAGCAAATCTTGCCGATCTGATACATAAATTAGAGGTTGAAGATTGTGTTTTTTCATACAGTGATGTCACATATCAGAAAGTAATGGCTGTAAGCGCCCTGGTAAATGCTGCCGGCGCCAATTTTGTTCTTCTCGGCCCGGATGCAACAATGGTTAAAAGTACAAAACCCGTGATTGCAGTGGGGGCCATCAGAACAGGCTGCGGAAAGAGCCAGACGTCAAGGAGGGTTATTGAACTCCTTATGGCGAAAGGACTTAAGGTGGTGGCAGTACGACACCCGATGCCATACGGCGACCTTGCCGAACAGAAAGTACAGAGATTTGCAACAATCAGCGACCTTGCAAAACACAAGTGCACCGTTGAGGAGATGGAAGAATATGAACCGCATGTTGTCAGAGGCAACGTGATCTACGCCGGAGTTGATTATGAAGCAATACTCCGCGCTGCCGAGAACGATCCTGCCGGATGCGATGTTGTGGTATGGGATGGCGGCAACAACGATTTCCCATTCTACAAACCGGATTTGATGATCACTGTTACCGATCCCCACAGGGCAGGTCATGAGCTGAGATATTATCCCGGCGAAGTAACACTCCGGCTGGCCGATGTGGTCGTGATAAACAAGATCGACAGCTCTTCACCCGAAGGGATCCAGGTGGTGATGGAAAGCATCGAAAATCTTACCCCTCGGGCAATCGTGATCGACGGGGCCTCTCCGATCAGGGTCGATGATCCTTCGGTGATAAAAGGGAAAAGGGTACTGGTTGTTGAGGACGGACCCACCCTCACCCATGGCGAAATGAAACTGGGAGCCGGAACCGTTGCTGCCAGAAAGTTTGGAGCTGCCGAACTGGTCGACCCGAGGCCATTTACCGTCGGAAAACTGACTGAGACTTTCAGCATTTATCCGAATATAGGCACACTCCTTCCTGCAATGGGATACGGTGAACAGCAGCTGAAGGACCTTGAGGATACAATCAATAAGACAGATTGCGACAGCGTTGTCATAGCAACACCGATCGACCTGAACAGGATAATCAGCATCAGGAAACCTAACACCAGGGTTTATTACGATCTTCAGGAAATAGGTGATCCCAACCTGTCGCAGGTGATTGATGAGTTCGTAAACAAGTTTGGACTGAAAGGAAAGAACTAATCAGTAATAGGTTTTTAACAAGAAGCCCCCATAGTATTGATGAGGGCTTCTTTTGTTCTATCTTCTTACCCTGGCGTTGCCCTTCCAGATGCTCCATACCTGTTCCTCATCGGCAGGCTGGTCGTAGTCAGTTACCGATGTTGTGGCAAGCGCGCCGGTAGCCCATCCGAACTGTATCCATTTTTCGGGTTCCCAGCTCCGGAGGATCCCATAGAGCAGACCTCCGACAAACCCGTCGCCGCCGCCAATACGGTCGAGGACATGGATTGGCCGCGGCTCTACTACATGCCATTCATCTCCTTCGAGCATTATGGCACCCCAGAGATGCTCGTTCGCATTAATGACCTGCCTGAGGGTTGTCCCGAATACCGATGCAGCAGGGAACTCTTTTTTCACCCTGCGGATCATCTCCTTGAAGCTCTCTATCTTCGCCGCAAGGTCCTTGCCTCCCTCCTCTGGTCCGGCGATACCCAGACAAAGCTGGAAATCTTCCTCATTGCCGACAAGGATATCGGCAAGCCCGGCTATTTCCCTGAAGGTGGCCGCGAGTTCCTTTTCTCTACCCTTCCAGAATGTGGCTCTGTAATTGAGGTCAAATGCAATCCTGGTTCCATGCTTCTTTGCCGATCGTGCAAGTTCGAGGCAGAAGTTGCTTGTTTCGGGCGACAGGGCTCCGATGAGCCCTGACAGGTGAAGTATCTGCACTCCTTCTTCCTCAAAAAGCCTTTTGAGGTCGAAGTCCTTGACATTGAGAGTTCTTCCAACTTCTCCCGCCCTGTCGTTGTGAACCCTTGGCCCCCTTGATCCGTAACCGCTGTCGGCAATGTTGAACTGATGACGGTATCCCCAGGGCCCGCCCTGTTCAAGTTCAACACCTTCATATGCCATATGCCTCGATGCAAGGTTGTCCCTTATCATTCTTGAGATCGGGCTGTCTTTAACAAAGGTTGTCAGTACCTTGACCGGGAGTCCAAGATAGGAGGCAACGCTCGCTACATTAGTCTCGGCGCTTGTCACCTGTATGTGAAAAGTGTCACTGGAGTGTACAGGCTGTCCGTTTGCGGGAGTTATTCTTACCCCCATGCTGGTGGGAACCACCAGCGACCAAAGGAAGTTTTTTCTTAGTTCTATGTTCATATTTGATTTATTTTAGTCTTTCCCTTAGTAATTTGCCAGACTCTTCATAGCCTGGCTTGCTGAGCAGGGCAAACATATTCTTCTTGTATGCCTCCACTCCGGGCTGATCAAAAGGATTAACATCCAGGATATATCCGCTGACACCGCAGGCAAGTTCAAAGAAATAGAACAACTGGCCGATATAGTATTCAGTAAGTTCCGGTATTGTGATGTGCATTACAGGCACCTTCCCGTCGTTGTGGGCCAGGATGGTTCCGGCTTCGGCATTGTGATCAACCTGCGACAACCTCTGTCCTGCAAGATAATTGAGCTGATCCGCATCTTCTTCCTCCTTCGGAACCGTAACCTTTTTAACAGGTTCCCTGACCGAAAGAACAGTCTCAAACATTATTCTCTGTCCATCCTGGATATATTGTCCAAGAGAATGCAGGTCGGTGGTAAAATCGACAGCGGCCGGAAAAATCCCTTTTCTGTCCTTGCCTTCACTCTCTCCGTACAGCTGTTTCCACCATTCAGCAAAGTAATGAAGTTTGGGGTTATAGCTTATCATTATCTCAGTCGTTTTTCCCGACTGCAGTATCAGATTACGGGTGGCGGCATAAAGCAATGACAGGTTTGTTGCGCCGTTTCTGTTGATACGGGTGATCTGTTCCATTGATTTTGCACCGTTCACCAGGGACCTGATGTCAAATCCGCACAGTGCTATCGGCAATAATCCGGCCGGAGTCAGAACCGAATACCTTCCGCCAATATTGTCGGGAATGACGAACGTCTGATATCCGTTAAGCTGTGCAAGAGGCCTCAAAGCTCCCTTTTTACTGTCGGTGATGGCAATGATCCTTTTACCTGCCTCTTCCTTTCCAACCTTATTCTCGAGATGATTTCTTATTATCCGGAACGCTATGGCCGGTTCGGTTGTCACCCCCGATTTTGAAATAACTACTATCGAATAATTGACCTTGTCAAGAATCTCAATAAGATCAGCAATATAATCCTCCGACAGATTCTGCCCTGCAAAGACAACTTCATGATGTAAGTCCTTTCTCAGCGTTGAGAAGGTATGTGAAAGAGCCTCGATAACCGCCCTCGATCCAAGGTAAGATCCTCCTATACCAATCACCACAGTGAAATCGGATATTGATCTCAGATACTCTGCGCTCTTTTCAATATTGTCAAGCTGCGGCAGAATGTCATCCGGCAAAGTCAGCCAGCCCAGAAAATCATTTCCGGCTCCGGTCTTGTTGTTCAGGCTGTCAAGATGCCTTACCGACTGCTGGGCGAGGGCTGTTATTTCTTCAAGGGATATGAAATCTCCAACATTTTTTAGACTTAAACTTATATTTTCCTTCATCTGTCAAAATTTAAAAGGGATTATGAATTGACAAAGTTAAAAAAAAGCCGGCAGGATATACCTGCCGGCCTTGTAAGTGAAAGCATTTTGTATTCAGGGAAGTACTATTTCCGGTTCACACTACCGGCGCTCGACGAATGTGCATCAATATATTTCGGGTTACCCTTGTAGTTGATGTCTCCTGCGCTCGATGACCGTGCCCTGAGCCTTTCCGTGACATTGATATCGGCATCTCCGGCACTCGAAGCAGAAACATCAGCTTCCCTTACCACAAGCCCGTAGGCGTTAAAATCGCCGGCACTGCTGAGATTTGCATCAAGCAGGTCGGCTTCTCCGGTGAGGGTAACATCACCCGAACTGCTGACGCCGGCCCTGATCTCCTTTGCATTTACTTCAAGCTTGATGTCACCTGCGCTGCTCACAGATAACTCGAGACGGCCGGTTTTGACCGGTGTCTGACCAATGATGTCTCCTGCGCTTGATGTGCTCAGCGATTCAATATCCTTCATTGTAACATACACCCTTTTCATTTCTGCTTCTCTGATGTTGACTTCGGTGTAAACATGCAGAGCCCCGTTCCTGATTTCTGTCAGAATATATTCATGAAGGTTTTCGTCAGCCTCCACCTCAATCGATTCTCTTTCTCCCTGAGACAGGTAAACATCTATTCCGCTGCTGACCCTCAGGGCTGAGAACTGCCCGGCATCCCTAAGTTGCTTTTCTACCTTGTTATTGCCGTATACCGTCCTGCGCATCTGCCCGTCGGTGCAGAAGGTTATGCCAAGAGCAAGAATCAATAACAGTGCTAATTTCAGGTTCTTCATGGCCTTAAATATTAGTTTGATAATTTTTATTCATGATAAAGACACGTAAAAAACTATAAGGTTGCATGACTTATCAATATTTTTGCCGTTCTAACCAGGAAAAATAGTTTGTATCTTGCTGATGAAACCACGAATCTCATTTGATAATGAAATCCATCAACTTTTTTCCGGTAGTATTTTGCCTTGCCCTGATTTGCGGATGCAACAGCGGGGTGAAAGATAATGAAACTCTTAAGCTCTGGTTTGAACAACCTGCTTCAAAATGGGAGGAAGCACTTCCGGTCGGCAACGGGCGGCTGGGTGCAATGATTTACGGAAACCCGGGGGAGGATCACATCCAGTTCAATGAAGAAACCCTGTGGACAGGCCGACCCCATGATTACTCAAATGAAGGGGCTTCTCAATACCTCGGTAAGATAAGGGAACTTATATGGGACGGCAAACAGGACGAGGCCGAAGAACTGGCCTTCGCTGAGTTCATGAGCGTGCCGACCCGCCAGGAGAAATACCAGCCTTTCGGGGACCTGTGGCTTAAGTTCAGCGGACACGATTCAGTAACTGCCTTCAGGAGGGAGCTCGATATCTCAAATGCTATTTGCAGAACCACTTATGAGGCAGAAGGAAAGAAATTTACCCATGAATATTTCGCAAGCTACCCGGCAAATCTAATCGTTATAAACCTGTCATCCGACAGCAGGAGGTCACTTTCCTTTGATATCTCGATGACAGCACTGCACGAAGGTTATACGGTTACTGCCAGCGAAGACAATTCACTGACTCTCGGTGTGAAGGTAAAAAACGGCTCTCTCTACGGCACTTCCGTTGCCAAAGTTATTTTAAAAGGAGGAGAGGTCACCGCCTCAGACAGCAGCCTCCGTATTGAAAATGCTGATAAAGCCACAATACTGTTGTCGGCTGCCACTAATTTCATCAACCCCCGCGATGTCTCCGGCGATCCTTCCGGCTTGTGCGCTAAGCATCTGGAAGCTGCTTCAGGGAAGACCTATGAAAAGCTAAGGGAGGAACATACCGTCGACTTCCGGAAGTATTTCGACAGATTCTCAATCGACCTGGGTTTGTCAGGAAAGGAGAATCTTCCGACCGACAAGCGAATAAAAGAGATACCCGAGGCAATGGACAATTCCCTTGCTGCCCTCTATGTTCAGTACGGACGTTATCTCCTTCTTTCATCAAGCCGAGAGGGCACTTATCCTGCAAACCTTCAGGGTATATGGAACAACAGACTCAATCCCCCCTGGGACAGCAAGTACACTGTCAACATAAACATCGAAATGAATTACTGGCCGGCAGAGATACTTAACATTGCCGAATGCCATGGCTCACTGTTTAAAATGATTGACGAACTAATTCCGGCAGGCACAAAGGTCGCAAGGGATCATTACAATGCATCGGGCTGGGTTCTTCACCATAACACCGACATGTGGAGGGGTGCAGCTCCGATAAATGCATCCGACCATGGAATATGGGTTACCGGCAGCGGATGGATGGCACACCATTACTGGGAACATTTTCTTTTCGGAAGGGACACTTTTTTTCTCAGAAACGCGGCCTGGCCTGTTATGCGGGATGCAGCCTTGTTCTATAGCGATCTGCTTGTGCACGATCCGGAAACGGGATGGCTGGTTTCATGCCCTTCCAATTCGCCCGAAAACGGAGGCCTGGTTTCAGGTCCCACCATGGACCACCAGATTATAAAGAGCCTGTTCAGGGCATGCATAGAGGCGGGCAGTATACTCGATTCCGATGATGCCTTGACAGATACTCTTGCAGCTATGCTTCCACGGATAGCGCCTTACAGGATTGGAAGGTTCGGCCAGCTCCAGGAATGGATGGATGATATTGATGATCCGGATAATAAGCACCGTCATGTTTCACACCTATGGGGGGTACATCCGGGAAAGGAAATCAATTGGAGGGATAATCCGGAATTCATGGAGGCTGCAAAAAAATCCCTTGTTGCAAGAGGCGATGAAGGAACAGGATGGAGCCTGGCATGGAAGATTAATTTTTGGGCGAGGTTCAGGGAAGGGAACCATGCATGGCAAATGGTTCGGATGCTTCTCAGGCCGCAGGGTATGCCTTCTGCCCAGGCCAGGGGCGGCGGTTCAGCAGGAGGAGGATCATATCCGAATCTTTTTGATGCCCATCCTCCTTTCCAGATCGACGGGAATTTCGGAGGTGCGGCAGGAATTGCTGAAATGCTTATCCAGAGCCATCTTGATGAGATCGAGATTCTGCCTGCCCTGCCTGATGGGATACCATCAGGAAAGATAAAGGGAATAAGGGCGAGAGGCGGATTTGAACTCGATTTTGAATGGAATGAAGGCAAACTGACGGATCTGAAAGTGACTTCAGTTTCCGGAATGCCTCTTTACCTGAGTTATAACGGTCTGAAGTTCTCGTCGGAAACAAGAAAGGGTGAAGTGATGAACTTCGACGGACAACTAAACAGGCTTTAGCCTCGATCAGATACTTTCCTTTTCTGACAGGGTACTTTCAGGGATTTATAACCCTTTCATTCCCTCTGGTCGAAATCACGAATGCATCGGGATAACCTTCCTTCATGATCTGATTCTGGAGCCCTTTAGCCGCGGCTGAAGTGCTGAATTCGCCGGCGCATGCACGGTAGGCTCCGCTATACATATATTCGAATGTCTTGTATCTGGTCCCTCCGAACGTAACTTCGAAGCTTCCCCTTGGCTGCATGTAAGAGGCAAACTGTACCCGGTAGACTATTTGGTCCTGTGCCGCCTCAGTGCTTTGTGCAGCAGGTTTTACC
>JAFGXK010000261.1 GCA_016936695.1 Bacteroidales bacterium
AATGTTGTAAAGACATTCAGCGGTACCATAGCCATCTACTCAACAGCAATCGGCGATACCGGTTTCGGAACTGCCGGTATAACGGAAGCAAGAGCCAAAAATGAAGGCCTTGATTACGTTACAGGTCTATTTGAAGGCGTTGACCGCCATCCGGGAAACCTGCCTACAGCACACAAGCAACTGGTGAAACTTATCGCCGGCCGTCAATCGGGAGTGATAATCGGAGGAGAGGTTATCGGAGGGTTGAGCGCTGGGGAACTTACAAACGTGATCGGACTGGCAATCCAGAACAGGATGACGGTCAATTCACTGCTGACCTTCCAGATCGGAACACATCCATGCCTGACATCTTCACCTGCGGGCTACCCTCTGATCAAGGCCGCAGAGATTATAGCAACCAAGGTGAGATCTCATTAAGAAGAGAACTATCCATATGATGAGGCAGGGCTTTGCGACCGACGCAGGTTAAAACAACCAATTGCTGCCTGTACAGAGCCCGGCCTATTCTTTATATTTTAACCCTTTACAGTATGATTAAAATTGCAGTAGCCAGCGGGAAAGGGGGTACCGGCAAGACCTTCGCAGCGACAAATATTTACCATTCGCTGTTAAAACAGAAGTTTGATGCCGTTCTGGTCGATTGCGACGCGGAAGCTCCGAACGCAGCTGCCTTTTTCGAAAATAAACTGACCGGCACCGATGAGGTTACACAGCTGGTTCCGGTAATTGACAAGTCAAAATGCGTCTTCTGCGGCAAATGTCACGAGTATTGTAATTACAATGCAATATTCATCCTGCCACCGGTGAAGATTATAAACGTTATTGAGGATCTATGCCACGGCTGCGGAGCCTGCAGTGTGGCATGCACTTACGGAGCCATAACTGAAAAACCGGTTCCGCTGGGCAGGGTTAACGTGTTCTCCGGCAACGGACGGACTTCTCTCATCGAATCGCGAATGAATATAGGTGTTATGTCGGCGGTTCCGGTAATAAAAGCCGCCCTGAAAAAAATCGACCCGGCAAAGGAAATTGCAATTCTCGATTCACCTCCCGGAACATCATGCCCCTTTATCCAGACAGTCGCTTCGGCCGATTTTGTGATTCTTGTTACCGAACCAACTCCTTTCGGGTTGAGCGACCTGCGGCAGAGCATCGAAACGCTCAGGGAAATGGACAAGCCATGCGGTGTAATAATTAACAGGGCCGGAATTGGTAATAACAGAGTGAAGGAATATATTAAGGAAGAAAGGATCCCTCTTTTGATGGAAATACCTTTCAGCAGAAAAACGGCAGAGATTTATTCGGAGGGTAAGTTGTTGTCGGACACAGATCCTGTATTTGCCCAACAGCTTGTTTCAATGATTCAAAACATCATTCTTAATTATGGAAATAGCAATAATCAGCGGTAAAGGAGGAACTGGAAAATCGAGTATCAGCGCTGCATTTGCCACGCTCGATGGCGAAGTAGTGCTCGTTGACTGTGATGTAGATGCCGCTAACCTGTACCTGCTTTTTAACCCCGTACATGAGGAGGAATCAATTTATGTCTCGGGCCATAAGGCAGTTATTGACTATGACCTCTGCACTTCCTGTGGTTTATGCATGAACTACTGCAGGTTTGATGCCATTTCTGAAGAAAGCGGCAGAATAATCATTTCAGAAATCTCATGCGACGGTTGTTTCCTTTGTTCACGCATCTGCCCCGAGACGGCGATTAACATGGTCCCGAGCGACAAAAGCATGATGTATTCAGGATCGTTCCGCAATGGCAGAATGGTTTACGGACGACTTGCCCCCGGTGAGGAGAACTCAGGAAAACTGGTAAACGTGGTCAGGGAGAAAGCGAAGCAGACGGCTGGGAAATACGGACTTGATACCATTATCCTCGATGGTCCTCCGGGAATAGGATGCCCGGTAATATCTACAATCACGGGTGTTGATAAAGTAGTGGTTGTGACTGAGCCTACTATTTCGGGACTCAGTGATATGGAGCGAGCCATAGAAGTGGTTCAGAAATTCAATATCCCCGCATACGTGATAATTAATAAATACGACCTTAATCAGGCAATGAGCAGGCAGATCGAGGAATGGTGCAGCCGTAACAATGTTACTGTTGCAGGGATGCTGCCTTTTGACCGGCAGATCACCGAGGCTATGATTGAGGCCAAAAGCATTATCGAATTCAATCCGGAATCGGAAATAAGCAAGAAAATAAAAATAATATGGAACAGAATCGTAAATCAGTAGAAAAGAATGATTTGTTTGAAAAGATCCCGATGAAAGGGGTCAAACACATTATCGTTGTAGCGTCGGGAAAGGGTGGTGTCGGCAAATCGACTGTTGCAGCCAATCTGGCTGTGGCTCTCGCCCGCGAAGGTCTGAGCACTGCACTGGTGGATGCGGATATTTTCGGACCATCTATTCCGAAAATGTTCGGAATCGAGGATGTAAAACCGGAGATTGCAGCATTCGGTGATAAGGAGCTCCTCTTCCCTATAGTGAAGTACGGAGTGAAAATAATGTCAATAGGTTTCTATATCGATCGCAGCCAGTCGCTCATCTGGAGGGGACCAATGGCCGGCAAGGCAGTTACCCAGCTATTTCAGGACACCGAATGGGGAGAGATCGATTATATGATCATTGACTTTCCTCCCGGGACCAGCGATATCCAGCTTACAACGGTGCAGAAACTGAATCTCAGCGGAGCCCTGATAGTCACCACACCACAGGAAATATCCCTTAATGATGCAAGAAAGGCAGCCTCAATGTTCACCAATCCCGACCTGAAGGTTCCGATACTCGGTGTGATCGAGAATATGTCATGGTTCACCCCGGGGAAGCATCCCGATGAAATTTATTATATCTTTGGAAAAGGCGGAGGACTTCAGCTGGCAAAGGAATTCGATACGGTTTTGCTTGGGCAGATCCCTCTTGTAATGGAAGTGGGGGAAGCCGCTGAAAAGGGATTGAGCGTCTTCAGCCAGAATAACAAAACGGTGGTTAAAGCATTTGAGGAGATCGCCGGATTAATAATATCCAAAACCGAACAGGTGTAAAGCCGGTAACGGTTAAGGAGAGTTGAAATAAAGCAATGGCCTGCCGGACAGGATATTCTATTTTGGTTGTTGCTGCAATGACCATTGTTTCCGTTTCATGCCGCTACCAGTATGAAAGCGGGTCGGCGACCCGCTTTGTTACCGATGCTTACGGAAGAAGCGTTACCGTTCCTGATTCGATCCGTTCAGTGATTGGATTGGGTTCCGGGGCGCTCAGACTGATTTGTTACATGGATCTGGCCGACAGAACAGGATATGTTGAGGGTAATGAGAGAAAGAGAAAAATACCTTATATCCTGGCCAATCCGGAGCTTTCCAACCTTGAAGTGATCGGCGCGGGAAACAATTATGACACAGAACTCCTTGCTGCCGGAAATGCCGACCTTCTTATCACCACCTTTAAAACAGCCAGCGAAGCTGATCGTCTCCAAAAGCTGACCCGGAAACCGGTGTTCGCCCTGAAATACGGGAACCTGGGCGACGGGATCGACGATTTGTTTAATTCACTGGCGCTTCTGGGGAAGGCTTTTGGAAGGGAGGGAAGGTCCGATTCACTGATCAATTATATCAGGGAAACAATATCGGAATGCGGATCAAGAGTGGCAGCCTCAGACGAACAGGAAATTTCGGCTTATATAGGAGGAGTTGCATTCAGCGGATCGCATGGGATCACTTCGACCCTTAACGACTATCCTCCCTTCAGAATCAATTCGGTAAACAATGTCGCAGCGGAAGTGCTGAATGAAGCAGGCATGTCAGGGATCAGGAATAACAATACCATGGTCGAAGCAGAACAGCTTATTGAATGGGATCCGGATTTCATTTTCCTGGATGCGGCGGGAACGGCAATCTGGAAGAATGAGATAAACAAACCTGTTTTCAGGAGTACGATGAAGGCATTCGGACACAGGAGGATATTCACTGTTTTGCCTTATAACTGGTACTCCATTAATTACGAGAATGTGCTCTGCAACACCTGGTTTGCCGGTAAAACAATTTTCCCCCGGGCTTTTGAGGATGTTGATATTGAAGTAAAATGCAGGGAAATATATGAATTCTTCCTTGGGACTGATATATTTGATGCGATGAATGAACTTTACATACCTTTCAGGGAGGCATTATAATTAACCAATTCCATGAAAGAATCCGCCGTACTGAACAGCTACAACAGCTATATCCGGAAGAAGTCGGTCTATATATGGATCATGGTGATTTCGATTGTGATCCTTTCGTTTGCCGGGATCCTTATCGGGCCAAGCAAAATCAGGATTTCGGAATTTACGGATCTTGTATTTGGAAGGGGGGAAGAATCGCACAGGCATATATTATTTAACCTTCGTTTTCCAAGGATAATTGCCGCTATTGTCGGCGGAATTGCTCTTTCGGTCTCGGGTGCGGTAATGCAGACTATCCTCAGGAATCCGCTGGCATCTCCCTTTACCCTTGGGATTTCGAATGCAGCGGCTTTCGGCGCCGCATTTGCCGTTATTGTTTTCGGAGCGGGAAATACATACAGCAGCGTGGCCGATTCCGTTGTGGTCAATAATCCCTACCTGGTTACTGCCTCAGCTTTTGTATGGTCGCTGGCTGCAAGCTTTCTTATACTTCTTGTAGCAAGGAAAAGAGGTGCTACTCCTGAGAATATGGTTTTGACAGGGATTATAGCAAGTTCACTTTTCACGGCACTAACCACCGGTCTTCAATTCATCGCGGATGATGTCCAGCTTGCAGCAATAGTATTCTGGACTTTTGGCGACCTGTCGAAGGGAGGCTGGGATATTTTACTGATTCAGGCTGTTATTATAATTCCGTCGGTGATATATTTTATGTTCCACAGGTGGAATTACAATGCTCTCGATTCGGGTGATGAAGCGGCAATAAGCCTTGGCGCAAATATCAAAAAACTGAGGATAAACGGAATGATAATCGCTTCGGCGGCAACGGCGGTTGTTGTATCTTTTTACGGAATCATTGCCTTCGTTGGCCTTGTGGTGCCGCATATTGTGAGGAGGTTAATCGGAAGCAATGAACGCTTCCTCCTCCCGGCTTCGGCATTGACGGGAGCAGCGTTCCTGCTGGGATGCGATATAGTTGCCCGGACAATCATAAGTCCGGTTGTATTGCCGGTCGGGATACTTACTTCTATAATAGGGGCACCCTTATTCATTATCCTCCTGCTTGGTGGCGTAGGCATATCACAGTGGAAATGATAGAGTTAAACGACATAAGGTTTTCATACAACAGCTCTTCAGTCATAAAGGGCATCTCACACCATTTTGAAAAGGGATCGTTCACTGCCATCCTTGGTCCCAATGGCTCCGGTAAGACCACACTCCTGAAGCTGCTTAACAATATACTTAAACCGCAGAAAGGCAAAATCCTGCTTTCAGGGAAGGATATCAGGAACCTTAGCCCCCGCCAGCTGGCAAAATACATCGGGTATGTACCCCAGTTTCAAAGCAATATGTTCCCGGCAACAGTGTTCGACACGGTGCTGCTTGGCAGGAATCCTTACATAAGATGGAGCCCCGGGGAGGATGATAAACGGATCGCTTCGGAAATACTTGTCCGGCTGCATCTTGATGATATCGCCCTTAAAGATATCAATCACCTGAGTGGAGGACAGCGGCAAAGGGTTTTCATTGCAAGGGCACTGGCACAGCAGCCCGAAGTCATCCTGCTTGACGAACCAACCGCGAACCTCGATATCAGATACCAGCATGAGGTTTTCGACCTGCTCGGAAAGCTGAGTAAGTCGGGGATTACGATCATAATGGCAATTCACGACCTCAATCAGGCCCTTAATCATTGTGATGGTTTTGTACTGATGGACGATGGCGTGATTGCTGCCAGAGGAGACAAAAAAATATTCAGTGAAGAGCAGCTTGAGAAAATTTACAAAGTCAGAATAAAAATTTTCAGGGAAGGTGATCATACCTATATTCTTCCTTTCTAGACCAAATCATGATGCAGATAGAAATAATAGGACACGTGCGAAACAACCGGGAATCTGCTTCTCCCTCCGATGCAGACCAGATGAAACAGGAAGTGTCATATATCGAGATTGACAGGGAATACGGTGACGGACTCTTTAAGATTGAGAAATTCAGCCACCTGAATGTGCTTTTTTACTTCCATAAATCATCTGGTTATCAACTGCAATTGACGACCCGTTCAGGCGAATTCAGGGGAGTCTTTGCCTCATGTGCCCCCATTCGCCCCAGCCTGATCGGTCTGACTACGGTCAAATTGATCGAACGCGACGGCAATACACTTAAAGTCACCGGACTTGATGCTCTGAACGGAACACCGGTGCTTGATATAAAACCGGTTATCAACCAGCAAGGATTTACTGGTTGAGTCTTCAGTTATCCTTCTTTCTCCAGATCTTTCAGCCTTTTCTCTATGTCTCTCTGACTGCGGCTAAGATCTTCAGCCTGGGATTTCAGAAGCCTGATCTCGTCCTCCTTATTCATGGCTGCGACCTGAGGGTAAGCCTGCATGGCGGTGGGATTATAGCCAAAGGCTCCAAAGCGGCCAAATCCGCGGCCTCCTCCGCCCATGCCAAAGCGCATTCCCCTGCCCATGCCGAATCGTCTTCCTGATCCATAACCGGCTCCTTTTGTGAAACCTGCAGATTCATATCCTGTGCAAAATCCTAAACCTCTTCCGGTAACGGGACCCTGTCCCATTGGTCCGGATCTGTCTCCTCCTGGCATTATATTCTTATTTTATGTGTACTAATAGTTAAACTTTCAGCACAAATATAATAAATAAAATGAACATATGTTCATTTTGAATGATTTTTTTGTGATGTTTAGGCCTTAACGGCAATGTATGCTGGCTCGCGAAGTCAGAAGGTCAATATGTCGCCGGTCCGGACCTGTTTTATTCCGAAGGCATCATAGAATGCCGACAGAGCTGGCAGTTCAGTGCAATGCGAGGGGAGAATGTGCCTGACCTTGTTTGCCCTCAGATAGTTAATGGTTTCCATTGTCTGGCGGTCAACCTTTTTCAGGTGGAAGCCGCCCATTATTCCGCAAATCTGTTCCTGTCCGCTTACTTTCTTAGCATGCTCAAGGGTATTGACTATACCTGAATGACCGCATCCAGTAATCACAAATAAACCCTCCTTCATCAACAGTGCAATGGCACTGTCGTCTTCAACATAGTCAGGAGTCCCGTTATCCAGTGCAAACGGGGTGCTTAAAGATTCAAAATCAGTGAGTCGGGGTATTCCGCCCAGGAAAATGATGTTTTCTGCTATGGTGAACGGACCATCGGAAGTCTGAAGGCTGAACCTGGCGGATAATTCATCTGAGGTATACTTCAGGCCTATGTATGTATGATCGTGCTTCCTGAACCTTGCGGAGAAACATCCGGGATGGCATATCAACTTTCCACCGCCAAGATGGCCCAATCCGTTCCCGTGGTCAAAATGACCATGGCTCAGGACTATCATGTCCGCATCCTCAGGATTGACGCCCATGATTTCAGCATTTTTCAGAAACAGGTCGCTCTGCCCGGTATCAAATAACAGCTTTTTGCCATCAAACTCAATAAGATACGACAGGCCGTGTTCCGCCTGGCAAGATGATCCTGCATGATTGTCGGTGAGGACTGATATCTTCATAGTGATTTTTATTCAAATTTAACCCAAATAATTTTTTAATGAACCAATGTTCATTTAAATTTGCTCTTCTTGTTCATAAAGATAGTCTTTAAATTATTATGCGATGAAAAACTGGAACAGGATCAAACCGAAATTCAACCTTGTCATCGACTTCATCATGATGTTAGTTATGATGGCTGTTGCAGGACTGGGATTCCTGATGAAATTTGTCCTTCTTCCCGGTTACAAGGTTAATGAAGTATACGGTACTGAAGCAGAGTTGTACTTCTGGGGACTTGACCGTCATCAATGGGGAGCCATTCATCTTTACCTTGCTCTCTTTCTTGTTTTCCTTTTGATTCTGCACATTGTTTTTCACTGGGATATGATATTGTGCATCTTCCGTCAGATGGTAAGTACCAGTGCAATACGTGTGACTTTTTTGGTTATCATCGGTTTGCTGAGTCTTTTTCTTGCACTTGCACCGGTATTTGTAAAACCTGAAGTCGCACAGCTTGAGAGAAAACATCAACGAAACCGTGTTATAGATGTGCAGTCAGCCCCGTATATGGAGGCTGTTGATGAAGCTTTGCCTGCAACTCCCGTGCGACCTGTATCTCCTGCAGGAACCAATGAATCCGATCTCGAATACAACCACCACCGTCACCAGAATATTGACATTGTTGTTGACGGTACAATGACACTTGGCGAAGTATCTGAAAAATATGGCGTGGGCGTTGATGAACTGGCAAAATCTATCGGCGTGCCTGCAGAATATGCAAATGAACGACTTGGCAGGCTGAGAAAGAGGTATGATTTTGAGATGGATGACCTCAGGACGTATATTCTGAGGCAGAAGAATAGTGACAAAGAATAGACCGAAGACTGAAGACCGGAGACCGGAGACCGGAGACCGGAGACCGAAGACCGAAGACCGAAGACCGGAGACCGGAGACCGAAGTTAGTTTTGCCGCGAACCGTATGCCCATTCTTATTTCATCAGAATATTTATCGTAAAACAATATCCCGCTTATTGTTTTACAATAAGAAATTTACCTGAAACGATATGATTTTAAGGAGTTTTACCTTTTGCTTTGTATCAGGCGGGTTTATCATCGAGCTGAATGATATTGTCCGAATCACAATTTTTGCATGTTGTTACGGGCTCTCCGGTTACCATTGTTTCATGGCACTCCTCACACCTGTACCAGTAATCATCGGTGATAAATGTACCGCCCTGGATGATGATTGCTTTTCCTTCAACAAACGCTTTGGCTATGTTTTTACGGGCTTTGTCGTAAAGCCTGGTGAAAGTCGGCCTTGAAATGTTCATTTTTTGAGCGGCTTCTTCCTGAGTCAGATCCTCATAGTCAGCCAGCCGCAACGCCTCAAACTCCTCATAAAGAAGATTGACTGACTCAAGTTCGCGCATAGGTACCCCAAAAGGTTTGAATCCTTCCATCGATGGAGGTGTGTTGATCCTTCTGAATCTTCTTCTGTTGGGCATCCTGAAAAATATAAATACTGCTGACCATTCATTACCGGCCGATACAAATTTAATCACTTTATTGAAGGGTATCCATAAAAAGTGATAAAATGAACTTCTGTTCATAATGCTAATTGGCTGTATCGACTGGCAGCCAACTGAGAATATCGCCAGATAAATACTGCCTTCAGGAATTTATTTTACCTTCGGAAGTTTAAAAAAAAATTATCGTCATGAATGAATTTGACATTAAAGCTGAAGCATGGGATAATAACCCGATGCACGTGGAACGGGCTCAGTCAGTTTCCGGGGCGATCAGGGAGCAGATACCGCTTACCAGGCAGATGAGAGCCCTTGAGTTTGGCGCAGGAACCGGGATAACCAGCTTTTTTCTAAAGGATGATCTGGGGGAAATTACCCTGATGGACAGCAGCAGGGAGATGTTGAGAGTGGCTGATGAAAAGATCAGGGCATCCGGGTCGGGTAATCTTAAAACACTTTTTCACGACATGTCGGGAAGGCAGTTTACTGAAAACAGGTTCGACTTGATATTCAGTCAGATGGTGCTGCACCATATAATCGATGTTGAGGACATAATTTCAAAATTCCATTCCCTGCTTAATCCGGGCGGTTATCTGGCAATAGCTGACCTTTATCCCGAAGACGGCTCTTTCCACGAAGAAGGATTTGACGGACACAAGGGATTCGATCCGGAAGAATTATCAGGTTTGCTTAAGAGGGCAGGATTTGAAAATACAAATTACAGGAAATGCTATACTATCAACAAGAAAACAAGCGAACTGGCGGTTAAGCCCTTCGACCTGTTCCTGCTGGTTGCAAGTCGGCAACAGAATCAGCATTCGTAAGCGGCTGTAAATAAATCCTTACTGCGACTTCTTGCTGAGGGTATTGATACCAAACAACATATAGAGCGGGCAAACTCCTATCAGGCTTGTTACTGCCAGGATCATGGCCACTATAATAAGCACAAGTGCCATTGTACCTGAAATCACGTTCGTGAAATAGAGCAGAAGGATGATGGCCGCAACCACCAGTCTCACTGCCTTGTCGATTGTTCCGATGTTCTTTTTCATCCGTATATAATTTAATTTAAAGGTCGGATGGAACCGCAAATGATTGAAGGTTAATTATATTCATTATTGTTTGTGTGTTGTCAATCATTTGGGTTTCATAAGTTTCTATTTTGTGATCTTTAGTACTTCTGAAATGGCCTGTTCAAGACTCTCTTTAGGAAGAGCTCCCATGGCTACCTGAGGCGAACCTTCCACCGGAATGAAAAGGATGGTTGGCAGTCCGGTTATTCCCAGGTTCTGGGCAAGAGCTTTCTCCTTTTCGGTGTCAACCTTGTAAACATCTATCCTGCCTTCATATTCCCTTGCAATCTCTTCGATGAGCGGTGACAACTGCCTGCAGGGAGCACACCAGTCTGCATAAAAATCTATTATCACAGGCTTTTTGCCCGAAAACTTCCATTCCTTTTCAGTTTCATAGTCGAATATGACTTTTTTGAATTCGTCATTGGTAAGCTGAGCCACGCCTTTCCCCTGTTCCGGAACAACAGCTGCTCCAGCAGGCTGATCGGCCCTGCATTCGCTGAAGAGCAGGGGGAACATTATAAGTATGGAGAAAATTATTCTTTTCATTTTTTTCTGTTTTTTGTTTGTGTTATTCTCTGTAATGGATCTTATTACTTAAAAATTATTCCGTTTTTCCCTTATCACTTTTTCCCCATGGAGAACCAAACAGGAGGTAACCCAGAAGAGCCCCCATGATTATGCTTCCGTAAGGTGAGCTTGTGATGGGGCAGGTTCCTGAGTTGCATCCGATGAAATAATAGTAAAGATATCCGCCGAAACCTCCTGCTGCTATGCCAAGAAATGGTCTCCAGAATTTCCATGATCTGAAAAAATCCCTGGCTGATTTCGGTCCCTGAGCGGTAGTGGTGTCGGTAGTCATATCCTTTGCTTTTTTATGATGGCAAATTTAAAAAGAAATTTTTAATAAATCGCTATAGTATCACCTAAATCTTTTTGATATCACTTCATTTTTTTATCTTTGCGGGCAGAAAGCGTTGCTTATGGGTGCAATATTCAATAAGGAACTTTCGGAGGAGCAGCTATCGGAGCTTTTCAAGAGTGATGATAAATGCCTCGGGTTCCTTGCCTCGGTGAAATGGGAAGACGGGTTTGTCTGCCGGAAATGCGGTAATACCAACTATTGTCATGGGAAGACGCCTTATTCACGTCGTTGCACCAGATGCAAAACAGAAGAATCGGCTACTGCGGGAACCATATTCCACAACTGCAAATTCCCTTTGCACAAGGCATTTTACATTGCATATAATGTCTGCAGGGGAAAGGAGGAGCTATCAACCTATGAGTTTGCCAGACGCCTGTCGATCAGGCAGATGACATGCTGGAATTTCAGGAAGAAGATAACAGAGGCAATCAGTAAAATGGAGGATCTCACTGAAAACGAGAGAGAATCATTAATTAAACTGTCGGGTGACTGAATCCTGTCTTCTAAAACTTAAGATCCCTTGAAAGATTAAGAGAAAGGCCGTAATTGGCAGCCAGCTGGGTGCCGTTGAAATACTGGAAAACAGGGATGTCGCACATTAGTGAGATGTTCCACAGTTCTGCGATGGTCCAGACTATCTGAGGGGAAGTGTAGAATATTGTGCTGCCCGATGATTCCTTCCATCCGTTGACTGTTTTGTCCCTGCTCCTTGTCTCATTCCTGACCTGAAGTATAGCTGTCCAGTCACCCCTAAGCCAGGGCAGCATAAGATGTCTGGAATAGAACAATGACGTAAAGACGGATGTTCCGAGCCTGTAATCCTGCCTGTTTCTGGCATTGATTTCCAGTCTTGAAGTCAGGAAATACCGGGTGCCGGTCGAAGGTAATTCTTTAACCATAAATAACTGGGCAACTCCGCCATAGGAGCCCACTGTGGGTTGTACCTCGACCGGGAGTTCTACTCCGTTACGTACCTGGGGCAAGGTTGAGAATGGTATTTTGGGGCCAAGGCTTGCTGAAATGAAGAAGCGCTTTTCGTTGTTTTTCAGGATGCTGTATTTCGCAGAAATTACCGCATTTGAGAATCCCCTTCCTACCAGGGAATATGAAGGCTCCAGGTTGTAATTCTGTGTCTTGTTGAAAAAATATCCAAGCTCAGTCTCAATGGTCAGCTTATCTGCCAAACCATAACCTATGATGGCACCTGCATAATTGTAGTTTGCATTTCTTATCAGGTTGAAATCGGACAGATGGCTTCCTTCGAAATAGCGGTCGCCATAATTGTAGCGGTAAAATGCGATTAATCTTACGGAATTGGGTTCCAGTACCAGGAGATTATTTGATCCTCCCACGGGATTTACCGAGGAAAGACATTGGGAATCTGATCTTTCTGTGGGGAAAAAAGCCAGAATAACAAGAATCAATATATATCTATTTAACAACAATGTAGATTTCTTTTTTCAGGGAGGCATTGTTTCCATCCTTTACGGTACATGTAATCTTGTTTTTGCCGGATTGGCAGGGTGAGGCGGTATATACCACTTCCGACCCTTTTCCAAGGATATCTCCTGCAGTTGCGGTCCAATAGTAACTCAGGCTGTAACCCGTCGCGACGGCAATTATCTTTGTTGATTCACCCGATTCTATAGTATCCCTCTCAGCTGTAAGCGATGAAAAAGCAAGAGGTTCCAGCGGGTCGCCTTCGTCATCCGTATTTTCCCCGGAACATGAAACCAGCAAAGCTAACATTATGGTCAGATATGTCAGGTATTTCATTATTTATATTTATTTGTCTTTCACACATCGTACCGAGAACCCGTAGGTTTTAGGGAAGGTGTTCCATCTTCCCACGGTACTGACTCCTTTTTCGAGGCATCTTCTCCAGGCGTTCTGACCATATTCGGTCGAGGTCCACATATATTCATATGATCCAAAAAGGCTGTAAGTGCCATAGCTTGTTCTTCTGCCTGCAAACAGGGCCTCATAGCCTGATTCGCCTCCCTGGGCAAGTTTTGTTCCGGCTCCGTATCCTCTCCAGGTGTTTGTCATATCGGCTTCCTGCCTTGTCATTCCAAGATGGATTTCAAGTTCTTTCCACTCCTCATCCGAGGGTATATGCCAACCGTCGGGGCAGATCCCCTGTGAATTTTCAGCTGTAGATCCGTTCATTGCCACATCCCAGCTGTAAAGTCTTCCATAGGTTTCTTCGTAAGCAGGATTGTTATCATAAAGAAAACTTTCAATTCCGGAGCTGTCAGGAGCAAATTCCACCCTCAGGTTTTGTTTCATCCAGGTTTGTTCCCCTATTTTAACCGTATTATAAAAATTTCCTTCGATATCCATTATAACATCAGCCGGAATGGGCTGGGTGATTTTAATGCTTTTATTTACAGTAGAATCGCGGTCGTCTGTTACTGTAACAGAATACGTGCCGGCAGACAAACCATGAATGTCTTCAGTCGTTTCTCCGTTTGACCAGTTAAATCTGTAGGGAGGCAGGCCTCCACTGACCTCTGTTTCAATCGAGCCATCCTGTCCGAGAAATGTCGTAACATTTTGAGAGATAAGGATAACCGACAATGCTTCTTCCTGATAAGGTTCCTTCTTGCTGCATGAATCTGACAGCAGGGTAACCATTGCCAGTAAAACCAGGATAATTTTTTTGCAGTTTTTGTTATAATGTGTTTTCACCGATCTGAGTAATTATTTTGATGCTTTTATCACATTGCCTTTAATCCGGAGATCGACTGAACCATCACGGGCGTTGGTCTGAACTGTTATCGTTTTGTCGAAAACTCCCCTGATCTTTGTATTGTACTCAACTTTTATTGAATCCCTTGAACCCGGAGCAATTGGTGATTTAGGCCACGCTGGGGCCATGCAGCCGCAGGAGGTTCTTACATTCACGATAAAGAGCGGACTCGTTCCTGAATTTGAAAAAGCAAAGTAATGGACAGCTTCTTCTCCTGTCTTTATTGTTCCGAAATCATATTCTGTTCCGGAGAATTCAATGCCCTTAGCGCCCGACGGCACTTGTCCGGCATGGCTTTGGCCAGCCAGCGGGACAGTTTTCAGGGCAAAGGCCAGAAATATTACGATGAAATAACCTTTAAGCTTCATGATTTTATTGAATCAAATGACTGATCATCCATAAAATATAACATAAAAACAGATAAAAAATTATTGCCTGGCATCAATAAATACGGCTCAACAGGCTGGAATAACACTGGTCTGTTAACGGATTCCTGCCGGCATTCAATATTTCCGGAGCCTTGTTTATGAAATGATACGGGATTAATTCGATTCGCATCGCAATGCAGCAGAAGATTCTTGTTCAGCAGATAATATTTAACAATTATTGTGTGTTGAATGATGTACAGGAAATGAATTATGTTTTAT
>JAFGXK010000262.1 GCA_016936695.1 Bacteroidales bacterium
AACAGTTTTTAAAAATTTATTATTTTTGCCCACTCTAAATCAGGATTATATAATATATAATATAAACATCCACCCAGACATGAAAACCTATCAGACAGACCAGATCAAGGGCATTGCGCTTATTGGCAACTCAGGATCGGGCAAGACCCTGCTTGCCGAAGCCATGCTCTTCAATGGAGGAGTAATCGAAAGAAGAGGTGCTATTGAAAGTAAAAACACAGTTTCGGATTACCGTCCGATTGAACATGAGAACGGCAACTCTGTTTTTTCGACCGTAATGTACACGGAATTTCAGAACAGGAAGATAAATATTCTCGATACTCCGGGTCTCGACGATTTCAGCGGAGGTGTTATCTCCTCCCTATATGCCTCCGATTGTGCGGTGCTTACCATAAATGTTCAGAACGGGGTGGAGGTAGGATCGGAAATTCATTTCCGGCATGCCGAGAATGTTAATAAACCGCTGATAATAGCCGTTAACGGTCTCGATCACGAAAAAGCCAATTTTGACAAGTCGCTCGAAATGATGAAGGACCGCTTCGGAAACAATGTGGCTGTCATCCAGTATCCTTTCAATGAAGGCGTCGGGTTCAACTCTGTCATCGACGTTCTCAGGATGAAGATGCTCCAGTATCCCAAAGAAGGCGGAGCTGCAAAAGTTCTCGATATCCCTGCCGATCATAAGGAAAAGTCTGAAGAACTTCATTCAGCCCTTGTTGAGAAAGCTGCCGAAAGCGACGAATCACTGATGGAACTCTTTTTCTCCAACGACTCCCTGTCAGAAGATGAAATAAAAAAAGGTATAGCAAAAGGACTTCTCACAAGGGGGCTTTTTCCTGTTTTTTGCATATCGGCAAAAAATAATATGGGCGTCGACAGGCTGATGGAATTCATAATAAGCGAAGCTCCTTCAATTGCCGACATGCCGGCCCCTGTAAACAGCAAGGGTTCAGAAGTCAAAGCCAACCCGGCCGGCCCTGCTTCCGTTTATGTTTTTAAGTCCTCAATCGAAGAGCATATAGGTGAAATAAACTACTTCAGGGTTTACTCCGGAAAAATTACCGAGAACCTCGATGTGGTGAATACATCCAACGGCGTAAAGGAGAGACTGTCGCAACTCTATGTCTGCGCAGGCAAAAACAGGACCAGGGTTCCGGAACTGCATACCGGCGACATCGGGGCTTTCGTGAAGCTCAAGAATACAAAAACCGGCCATACTCTCAACGCTCCTGGTAACGACTGGAAATACGAGGGAGTAATGTTCCCCGAACCTAAATATCGTATTGCCATAAAGGCTCAGAGTGAGAGTGATGATGAAAAGCTTGGAGAATCTCTCAACAAGATACACCTCGAGGATCCCACGATTATTATTGAATATTCGAAGGAACTGAAACAGATAATTGTCCACGGCCAGGGAGAATATCACCTTAATATAATGAAATGGCACCTCGACAACATCTATAAGATACCTACCAGTTACAATCCGCCGAGAATACCCTACCGCGAAACCATCACCAAATCAGCCCAGGCTGATTACCGACACAAAAAACAATCAGGAGGGGCAGGGCAGTTCGGTGAGGTGCACCTTATTATCGAGCCCTATGTGGAAGGAAGCCCTGAACTGACAATGATGAAATTCGGCAACAAGGAAATCAAGCTTTCTATAAGAGCCAAGGATGAGGTCGAACTCGACTGGGGAGGCAAGCTGATCTTTGTAAACTGCATCGTCGGCGGATCGATCGATGCAAGGTTCCTTCCGGCAATCCTCAAGGGTATCATGGAGAAAATGGAAATAGGCCCTCTGACTGGTTCCTACGCCCGCGACATCCGCGTATATGTTTACGACGGTAAAATGCACCCTGTCGACTCGAACGAAATATCCTTCAGGCTTGCAGGAAGAAATGCCTTCAGCACAGCCTTCAAGAATGCCGGACCAAAGATCCTTGAGCCAATATACGACGTTGAGATCATGGTTCCTTCCGACAGAATGGGAGATGTAATCAGCGACCTGCAGGGCAGACGCGGAATGGTACTCGGAATGTCGAGCCACAAACGGCTCGAGGTTATCAAGGCAAAAGTGCCCCTCGCAGAAATGAACAAGTACTCCACCGCCCTAAGCTCAATAACAGGAGGCCGTGCAATGTACACGATGAAATTCGCTGAATACGCACAGGTGCCTTCCGAAGTACAGGAAGCTGTAATCAAGGCATACACCGAAGAAGAAGAGGAAGAATAACGGAAAGATCCCACTTTCTTAATACTAATAAAGATCCCCGGCATAACCAGGGATCTTTTTTTAACCAACTAACCCAACATGACACAAAGTTATTCCGGGTGCTCCTAATTATTGTAGGCTGTTTCTCCATGTTCGTAAACATCAAGTCCCTCCTCTTCAATCCTTTTCTCGACCCTGAGTCCATTCAGGTATTTAAGAAGTCTGAAAAGAATATATGCTGTGGTGATCGCCCACAGCGCTATTGAACCAACTCCGATAAGCTGACTTTTCAGAAGTGCACCGCCGTTCCCGTACAGCAAGCCCTGGCTTGTTGAGAAGAATCCTACCATAATCGTACCGAAGGCACCGCAGATCCCATGAACAGAAATTGCACCAACCGGGTCATCAATTTTAATTACTTTATCAAAGAGTTCAACCGAGAGCACAACAAGAATTCCTGCCATCAGACCGATAATCAATGCACCGCCAGGCGATACTGCATCACAACCAGCCGTTACTGCAACAAGCCCTGCCAGCACACCGTTCAGGGTCATACTGAGAGTAGGTTTGCCGTACTTAAACCATACAAAAAGCATCGTTGACAATGCACCTCCTGCAGCCGCGATATTTGTTGTGACAAATATCAGGGAGATTGCAGTGGCGTTGACTTTGCCGGCTGCAGCCAGCTGCGAACCAGGGTTGAACCCGAACCAACCTATCCAGAGTACAAATACTCCAAGTGTTGCCAATGATGCATTGTGACCGGGAATGGCTTTTGCTTTTCCATTCTTATCATATTTACCAATACGCGGTCCAAGGACCAATGCTCCCATCATGGCAGCCATTCCTCCAACCATATGAACCACCGAGGAACCAGCAAAATCGTGGAACGGTACTTTCATCTGGCTCAGCCACCCACCTCCCCAGGCCCAATGCCCGGAAATCGGATATATTATCAGAGTAAGTATCCCACTGTATATAAGGTAAGCGTTGACCTTCGTTCTTTCAGCCATTGCACCTGATACAATGGTTGCAGCTGTTGCTGCAAAAACCGTCTGGAAGATAAGAAAAGCCATATCAGGCATATCACTCCTGTAAGCATTCCTGGTAAAAAGATCAATCCCTCCCCAGAAACCGTTCCTGGTGCCAAACATAATGCCAAATCCGATCGCCCAGAAAACAATGGTTCCTAAAACGAAATCCATTAAATTTTTAAAAAGAATATTGGTAGTGTTTTTTGAACGGGTAAATCCGGCCTCCACAAGTCCGAATCCGGCCTGCATAAAGAATACAAGTGCCGAGGTGATAAGTACCCAGATAGTGTTTATTGAAAACGCGTACTCTTCAAGTTCCATTCCCAGCGAACTCCAGATATCTGCAACTAATAATGTATTTGTCATTTTAATTAAGTTTTGAATTTTTACTCTTCTCCATCAAGGTACATTGCTTTATCCCCTCGTTCCCCGGTTCTGATCCTATAGGCATCTATAATATCTGATATGAATATTTTTCCGTCACCGATCTCACCGGTTTTTGCAGATTTAAGAATTGCCTGAATAGCCGGATCGAGATATTTTTCGCGGCAAAAAAAGGTGATCAGTATTCTTTCGATTGTACTGGTATCATATGCAATACCGCGGTAAACACGTTCCTCAGTCGCCTTGCCCGTACCCCGGACATCCCAGAAAGTGATGAACTCAACTCCAATCTCATGTAGTGCCTCTTTGACCTCATCAAATTTGGTTTTTCTTAGAACGACTTCAACTTTCTTCATTTTCATTGCTTTATAGTTTTAAAAATTGAATTTTATATCAGAATGAGATTCCAGCAACCACATAAAGCTTCTCCCTGTCGGGATTGAAGATGACC